>JALVAQ010000147.1 GCA_027011095.1 Bacteroidales bacterium | reverse complement strand
GAAAAAAACTACTAATCATAAAATAAATAGGGAAAGCCCGGTTACTAGCTATGGCTCCTTCTGCATACCGCAATTAGTTGTGAAACGACAACATGCCCGACTTCGTTATTCAGACAGGCATTCCGAACAAGCACATTTGGTAAATCTTTGAAAGCCTGATAAAACTAATCGTACCAGCTTGCGTACATATTATAGTTGTTTGAAATGCGGTGAACTTCCCCTTCAAGCAACGAGGGGTCCATATCTTTAATTTTTTTGGCGGGAACACCTGCAAACACACTTCCCGATTTAACAACCGTATTTTTTGATACTACGGCACCTGCGGCAACCACCGTATTGCTTTCAATAACACAGCCATCCATAATAATGGCTCCCATTCCAATAAGCACATTATCATGAATAGTACATCCATGGATAATGGCATTGTGCGCAATTGAAACATTGTTGCCAATTGTTACAGGCGCTTTTTGATAAGTGCAATGCACAATAACGCCATCCTGAATGTTAACATTGTTGCCAATACGAATGGAATGTACATCGCCCCTTACAACGGCATTAAACCACACACTACAATCGTTGCCCATAACAATATCGCCCGTAAGGGTGGCATTATCAGCTATAAAACAATTTTTACCCCATTTAGGGGCTACTCCTTTTACTTTTCTAATTACCGCCATATCTATTTTTTAAAATCAAATTAACCAATTTATTTTTTCACACCGGAATAATCAATATTAAAATGCAAACCCACACTCTCTTTACGTTGCATGGCAAACCGTATAACAAGGTGTGCCACATTAATCATGTTTCTTAATTCACAAATCTCTTCCGACAACACTGATTTATCATAAAGCGCTTCCGTTTCGCGGTATATTATTGACAACCTGTCCAGTGCACGTTTCAGCCGCAGGTTGCTCCTGACAATACCCACATAACTGCTCATAATACTTTGCAACTCTTTTTTGGATTGGGTAATTAAAATCATCTCCTCATTCATTACCGTACCCTCCGCATCCCAATCGGGGATTGAGGTGATAAAGGAGGCCTGCTCAATGGTTTTTACAGCATGCATGGCAGCCCGATGCGAAAAAACTGCTGCTTCCGGCAACGAGTTGGAAGCAAGCCTGTTTGCGCCATGAAGTCCCGTACAGGCCACTTCGCCTGATGCGTACAGGTTGCTGATGGTTGTCAATCCGTTGTGATCCACCTGAACGCCGCCACAGGCATAATGTGCTGCCGGCACCACCGGAATCATCTCTTTGGTAATGTCGATGCCAATGCTCAAACACTTGGCGTAGATAGTGGGGAAATGATTCAAAATTTCTTTTTTGTCAATATGACGGGCATCGAGATACACAAAATCGTCTCCCGACAGTTTTAGCTCATTGTCGATGGCTCTGGCAACAATATCGCGCGGTGCCAGCGAACCTCTGTCGTCGTACTTTTGCATAAACTCCTCCCCTCTTTTTGTTTTGAGGATGGCTCCTGAACCCCGAAGCGCTTCGGTAATTAAAAACGAAGGTTTTTCGCCCGGATTATACAACGACGTGGGATGAAACTGAACAAATTCCATGTTGTTAACCGTGGCTTTTGCACGATAGGCCATGGCCACACCGTCGCCGGTAGCAAAGGGTGGATTGGTAGTGGTTTGATAGATGTTTCCAAGCCCGCCTGTTGCCAGCATGGTTTTTTTCGCCAACACCGTATCAATTTCGTTGGTGTTTTTGTTAAGCACATAAGCACCAAAACATGTTGTATCATTGCGGTGGCGTGTAACTTCTTCGCCGAGGTGATGTTGTGTAATCAGGTCGATGGCGAAATGGTGCTCCCAAATTTGAATGTTTGGATGATTTTTAACCTTTTCGCTTAAGGCACGTTGAATTTCATATCCGGTGTTATCCTTATGATGCAAAATTCTATATTCGGAGTGTCCCCCTTCCCGTGCCAATGCGTATTTCCCCGACCCCTCTTTGTCAAACCGCGTGCCCCAACTAATCAGCTCTTTCACCCGTTCCGTTGACTCGGTAATGGTAAGCCTTACAACCTCTTCATCATTAATTCCCGCACCTGCAATCATGGTATCGCGAATGTGTTTCTCGTAATTGTCAGGGGCATACATCACCGTGGCAATACCTCCCTGCGCATAACTTGTGGCCGTATCCTCAAGGGTGGTTTTTGAAACAATAATAACCTTGCCCATTTCTGCCACTTTCAGGGCAAATATCAGTCCGGCGCTACCGGTACCGATAACCAAAAAATCAACTGTGTGTTGCATGGTTCAAAATTATGATGCAAAGTTAGGGCAATTCTTTCTCAAAACCGTATGATGAAGGTGATATTTGTTTGCAATACGGCAACTAATAACACCATCAAAGCATAGTATAAAAAAGGTAAATGTTAAGCAACGATACGATAATGGCAATGGAATACAACAACATTTTAAGAAAGACGGAATTTCGATATTTGCCCATCACCTTTGCCGACGAGGTAAGATAAACCTGCAGAAAGATGGTAAAAGGCAGCTGGATGCTCAATATCATTTGCGAAATAATTAGCCCTTGAAACGGGTTTGAAATAAAAAATATTAACGCCAACGCAACAAGCAGTGAAATGGCTACCCCCAACCGCGAATGGTTATCTTTAATGTCGTATGGTTCTTTAAATATTCCCGCGAAAATACTGCCTGCTGCAATGCCCGAGGTAACGGTGGAAGCTACACCGGCAAAAAGCAGTGCCACAGCAAACACCACGGCCGCATTACTTCCGAGAAGCGGTTCCAACAAATGATTTGCCTGCTCTAATTCGGTAACAGGTGTTGAGTTTTTAAAAAAAGTAGCTGCGGCCAGCAGAATCATGGCACTGTTTATTGCCCAGCCTATCAGCATGGAAATTAGCGTATCGGTAAACTCAAACCGTAGTTGTTTTTTAATAACTTTTTCATCTTTCCGGTTCCACTGGCGGCTTTGAATAATTTCGGAATGCAAAAACAGGTTGTGCGGCATCACCACTGCACCCATCACACTCATTATTATTATCATCGACCCTTCGGGAATGGAGGGAGTAACCCAGCCGATGGTAGCGGCTCGCCAATCAATATTTACAAGTGACAGTTCGTACAAAAACGACAACCCGATTAGCGAAACAAAAGCAATAATCCATTTTTCTACTTTCAGATATGAATTGGTCAGCAGCATAATAGCCACAAACAGCGTGGTGAGCAATGCCCCGGCCGTTATGGGAACATCAAAAAGCATTTCAAGGGCAATGGCACCACCCAAAATCTCGGCCAGCGAAGTGGAAACAGAAGCCAGCATTGCCGATGTTAAAATAAACCTCGACCATACCGGTTTAAGATAAATGGTGGCGGCTTCCGACAGGCAGTATCCGGTGGCAATGCCAAGGTGTGCCACATTGTGCTGAAGAATAATTAACATAAGGGTCGAAAGGGTAACCATCCACAGCAGGGTATAGCCGTAATCGGCACCGGCAGCAAGATTGGAAGCCCAATTACCGGGATCGATAAACCCAACGGTTACCAGCAATCCGGGGCCGATGTATTTAAAAATATCCAGCGCCCCAAGTTGAGGATTGTGGACTTTATTATCGATATTTTTAAAAATGTTACGGATAACTTTTTAGTTTAAATACGCGTTTTGTTTATTTTTGACCAAAGATAGTAAGATTAGAGCAAAATGTTACGCCGAATTATAGAGAAAGTAATTAATAACCGGATTGAAAGGAAATGCCAATGTTAGTTAAAAGAAGAAAAGATGAAGGTACCGGAGGATTAAAAGAAAACGGATTGGGAGCCGGCAGTAAACAAGATTATTTTTCCGGTTCGCAGTGGATCAGGTTGCTTGTTCAGGTTTTCTTTTTGGCAATTGTTTTATGGACAGGCTACCGGTTTTACGGTTTTGTTTCCTACTATCAAAACCATCAGGAAGCAGCTATGGTTCAACGTCCTCCGGGTGTGGAAGGATTTCTGCCCATAAGCTCGCTTATGGGATTAAAATATTGGATACTAAGTGGTGATTTCAATACCATTCATCCGGCGGGAATGGTGCTGTTTGCCCTCTTCCTGCTTATCGCCCTGGTAATGAAAAAAGGGTTTTGCGGATGGATTTGTCCCATCGGCTTTCTTTCGGAGTATCTTTGGAAAGCCGGCAGAAAAATTTTCGGCCGAAACTTTATGCTGCCACGATGGGCCGATTATCCTTTGCGCTCCTTAAAATATTTGTTAATGATATTTTTTGTCTGGGCGGTGATAACCATGAATTTGTCTGATTTAAAGGCTTTTCTTTACGGGCCGTACAACAAAGTAGCCGATGTAAAGATGCTCTATTTTTTTACAAAGATGACCACTTTAACTTTTTGGGTGCTGATAGTTTTAATGGTATTGTCGTTGTTTGTTAAAAACTTTTGGTGCAGGTACCTTTGTCCTTACGGGGCTTTGCTCGGTTTCTTCTCCATTTTCAGTCCCTTAAAAATTACGCGTAACCCGGAAACCTGTACCGGATGTGCTGAATGTTCTCTTGCATGTCCGTCAAACATTCGTGTACATCAAAAACAGCGTATTCGTTCCGATGAATGCATGTCGTGCTATGCCTGCGTTGATGCCTGCCCCGAACCGGATACATTAAAGATGCGGATGGGTAAAAAATCAAAATTATCATTACCGCCATGGGCTTATGCAGCTATTATTGTAGGGTTGTTTTTGCTGTTTACCGGAATGGCTCGTTTAACCGGACACTGGCACAACAGCATCCCTCCCACCGAATACTACCAGCTTATCAACAATGCTAACAACCCCGACATACAACACTAAACCTGCCTCAGACTACAGTTTGTAGCTGTGAGCAATTGTCAATTCCCTCGCTCACAGTTTGCAACTGTGAGCTAAAAACTACACACTCTCACCAATTCCCTCGCTCACAGTTTACAACTGTGAAACTGTGAGCTAAACTACACACTCTCATCCAGCAACTCATCATCAACAATATTTGGAAAAGTAACTTTCAGTCCGGGTGTATTTTCCATTTCACGTTTAATGGCGAACATGGCACCTTCATTACGTGCCCAGCTGCGTCGCGAAATGCCGTTGTTAACATCCCAAAACAGCATGGAACGCAGTCTGCGGTCGGCATCATCGCTGCCATCCAGTACCATTCCGAAACCACCGTTTATTACTTCGCCCCAGCCTACGCCGCCACCGTTGTGAATAGAAACCCAGGTAGCACCCCGGAACGAATCGCCAATAACATTTTGAATGGCCATGTCGGCAGTAAAGCGCGAACCATCGTAAATGTTGGAAGTTTCACGGTAAGGTGAATCGGTTCCCGAAACATCGTGATGATCACGTCCCAAAACAACCGGCGCCGACAAAATTCCATCTCTAATGGCTTTGTTAAATTCAGCCGCAATTTGTGTTCGCCCTTTGGCATCGGCATACAAAATACGCGCCTGCGACCCCACCACCAATTTGTTTTCGCGTGCTCCTTTTATCCATTGAATGTTATCGGCCATTTGGCTTTGAATGGGTTTGGGCGATTCGTTCATCAATTTTTCCAACACTTCCGACGCAATCTTGTCGGTAATGTCCAGGTCTTTCGGATTGCCCGAGGTACAAACCCAGCGGAAAGGGCCAAAGCCATAATCGAAAAACATGGGACCCATAATATCCTGTACGTAGGATTTATATTTAAAGTCGATGCCGTTTTCAGCCATCACATCAGCACCTGCGCGCGATGCTTCCAACAAAAATGCATTACCGTAATCAAAAAAGTAAGTTCCGCGAGCTGTATGTTTGTTAATGGCTGCTGCCTGCCGCCTTAGCGACTTTTGCACCTCCTTTTTAAAGTCATCAGGATTGTTAGCCATCATCTCGTTGGCCTCTTCAAAGGATAAGCTTACGGGATAATAACCACCTGACCAGGGATTGTGCAGGGAAGTTTGGTCAGAGCCAAGGTCGATAAAAATCCCGGCGTCGTAAAACTGCTCCCAAACATCAACAATGTTGCCCTGATAAGCAATGGAAACCACCTCTTTTGACCTTTGTGCTTCTTTAACCCGATTAATCAATTGGCTCATATCACTAAAAATTTCATCAACCCATCCCTGACGATGACGTTTTTGAGCAGCAGCCGGATTTACTTCGGCCACCACCGAAATTACACCGGTGATATCGCCAGCTTTGGGCTGGGCACCCGACATGCCTCCCAACCCCGATGAAACAAAAAGCTTGCCTTTAAACGGCTCTTCACCAGGTTTGGCAACTTTACGGGCAGCATTCATTATCGTGATTGTTGTACCGTGGACAATTCCCTGAGGGCCAATATACATATATGAGCCGGCGGTCATTTGCCCGTACTGCGAAACACCAAGCGCGTTGAACTTTTCATAGTCATCCTGACTTGAATAGTTGGGAATTACCATACCATTTGTAACTACCACTCTCGGTGCATCCTTATGCGATGGGAACAACCCCATGGGGTGACCTGAGTACATGGCCAATGTTTGCTCTTCAGTCATGGTAGCAAGATATTGCATGGTAAGCAGATATTGCGCCCAGTTTTGAAAAACAGCGCCATTGCCACCATAGGTAATAAGCTCGTGAGGATGCTGTGCCACCGCAGGATTCAGATTGTTTTGAATCATCAACATAATGGCAGCCGCCTGCGGTGTTCGTACCGGATACTCGCTGATGGGACGGGCATACATGTCGTAATCGGGACGAAAACGATACATATATATTCTGCCGTATTTTTCTAACTCAGCAGCAAACTCTTTGGCCAATATAGCATGATGTTTTGCCGGAAAATAGCGCAAAGCATTTTTTAATGCCAGCTTTTTTTCGTCAGCCGACAGGACGTGCTTGCGGTTGGGAGCATGGCTTACACTGTCGTCGTAAGGTTTAACGGCGGGTAATTCATCGGGAATTCCTGCCAATATTGCATTTTGAAAGCTGTTCATGGTTTATCATTTTTATCAAAGTTCAAAATTAGAAAAAATAGTGCTTCCGGATAAGATTTCCGCTTTTTGTCGCAGGTTAATTTTTTCGCTCTATTTTTGCATCTTAAACAATAGTATTATGCTGATAGATAAAGATATGAAACTGGCAGAGATAATTCATCACGATTATACGCTGCTGCCAGTTATTAACCGGTTTAACATGCACCTTGGTGTTGGCGATAAAACCATAGCGGAAATGTGTTATGAAAAAAAAGTCAATAATGATTTTTTTCTTTCCATTATTAACACCTTCCACGATAATCAGTACTTCCCGGCACAGCATCTAAAACAATTTCCTGCTGCCATGCTTGTAAAATATCTTAAACAAACACACCTCTATTATCTTAACCGAAAGTTGCCCGATATTGAAACTCAACTGGAAAACATGGAACAAAATTGCGCCATAAACGGCGAAACGCTTACGTTGCTGTTAAATTTCTTTAAGGAGTACAGCAAAGAGTTAACGCATCACATCGAACGGGAAGAAAAGGTTGTTTATCCCTATGTGCTTGCGCTGGAAAAAGCCGTTGAAACGGGAAAAGTTACCAATGACTTTAATAAGAAACTACAAAATTACACCATAACCAACTATAAACTGGAGCATGAAAATGTGGAGGAAAAACTGTTTGACTTAAAAAATATTATTATAAAGTATCTGCCTGAAACTCTAAACGATGCCTTTTGCCATGTGGTTTTGCGCGACCTGTTTGACCTTGAGCGCGATTTAAACAATCATTCTAGAATAGAGAACCTGATTCTTTTGCCGAAGGTTGAGGAGATGGAGCATCTTTACAAACAAATAAACAGCTAAGATGACACGAATAGTATCCGTAATACTAATTGGAAAAACCTATCTTATTAAAGCCGGGCTTGAAACATTTTTGTCAGAGTTTTCATACGTGTCGGTAGTAGCGCAGTTTGATGGAACCGAACCGGATATTGAAAAAAGAATAACCGAACTCAAACCCGATGTGGTTATCGCTAACCTAAACAATAACGAGAGGGTGCTTTTAACACTGTGGCAGTTGCTTAGTAAGGATCCTTCCATTTATTTATGTGCACTGTCAAACGGTGAACTTTTACCCGAAATTCGCAGTAAATTTAAAGTAGTAGCCGATGTGTCGATGGACAAACTGGCACTTACCAATCTGATTAAAAATATTTTAACCGAAAAAGGGCTGCATGGCTTATCCAAAGAAACAGATAACAAACTTAGCGAAAGAGAAAACGATATTTTAAAGCTTGTGGCATGCGGTTTAACCAATCAGGCCATTGCCGACAAACTGTTTTTAAGCGTTCATACCGTTACCACGCACCGGAAAAATATTACTAAAAAGCTGGATATTAAAACGGTATCGGGCTTAACGGTTTATGCTTTGATGAATAAACTGGTATCAGCTTCTGAAATAGAAAATAGTCATTAATGTTTGCTGCCTTGCTGAATTAATCTATTTTTGCCACACTATTTGTAACAAGTCTAAATAATTTATTATGGAACCAATAGGATTGTTTTACGGCTCAACGTATGGAATGACGGAGAAGGTAGCCGAAAAAATTAAAAAAGCTTTTGGCAGGAGTGCCAAAGTTGACATATATAACCTGAAGGACACTTCGGTTGAAGAGATGAAAAAATATACCTATCTTATTTTTGGCACATCGGCATGGGGTATTGGTGAAATGCAGGACGACTGGGAAAGGTTTATCGACAACCTGAGCGAGATTGATTTTTCAAAAAGAAAGTTGGCACTGTTCGGACTGGGCGACCAAAAAGAGTATCCCGAGAGCTTTGTTGACGGGCTTGGAACCCTGTTTTGCAGATTACCAGAAAAAGGGGCAGTGGTTGGCTCCTGGCCTGTTGATGGGTATGACTACTACTTTTCGCTGGCAGAAAAGGATGGAAAATTTGTAGGGTTGGTAATTGATGACCACCATCAAAAAGAATTGACCGACAAGAGGGTTAAAACCTGGGTTACACAACTTAAAAAGGAGTTTGTGTAAATTTAGTGTCAAGTCAACTTCAAAGTGACGTATTGAGATTGCTTCCGATAGCTATCGGAAGACGAAGCAGTCTCACAACCAAAAGATACATGACTTGGCATTATTTTTCCGGATTTAAGGCATTATTCATAAAAACCACCCAATTATAAAATTACATACCTTTGCGCTGAAAAGAGATTTGTTATGTAGCCGGTCTCCTCAACCATAAAGAGTTTTTTTATGAATCGCGAACAGTTTATATCATATCTTACCCATCCTGAAAAACTAAATGCAAAATCCATTGAAGAACTCAGTACGTTGGTTAACGACTTTCCCTATTTTCAATCCGCAAGAATTTTACACACGCTAAACCTTTTTAAGGAGGATAACATCCGGTACGATGCCGAACTGAAAACCACTGCGATATATGCCGGCGACCGGGGCATCTTAAAAAAACATATCGACAGAATGGCTGCAATAAAAGCCGAAGCCGTTGTTGAACCTGAAAACACCCCTCCTGTTGCCGATCAAGAAGAAGCCTCGCCTGTAACCAATCAAGCCGAAACAAAAACAAAGGCAAAAGAAACGCCCCATATTGAATACGAAGTGCCCGAAACAAAGACTTCAAACAATAATGCTACCGAAGGCGAAAAATCCACCGAAGAAGATACCATTGCGCAGCTGAAGAAAATTATTGAACAACGCATACGCGAAATCGAAGCGGAGAAAAAACAAAAGGGAGAAGCACAGAAAACAAAACCTCTTTCAAAAAAATCGAAGCTCAATATTATAGATGAATTCATACACAATCAGCCCTCCATCAGCCGTTCCAAAAGCAAATTTTACGACCCGGTTAACAAGGCAAAAGAGAGTATTGTGGAACAGGAGGACATTGTAAGCGAAACGCTGGCTTCCATTTATATGGATCAGGGGCACTACCAAAAAGCCATCAATATGTATAAAAAATTAATTTTGAATATTCCGGAAAAAAGTAGTTACTTTGCAGCCCTTATAAAAAAAGCTGAAAAAGCGTTAAAAAATAAAAATTAATAAGCGATGTATATTTTATTTTCAATAGTCATTTTAGTTGTCAGCGTTTTGCTGGGTTTGATTGTTTTGGTACAAAATCCAAAAGGTGGCGGACTTGCTGCTAACTTTTCAGGCGGAAGCCAGTTTATGGGTGTAAGGCAAACAGCCGATATGCTCGAAAAACTAACATGGGGTTTTGGTGTTGGCATTCTTATTTTAAGCCTTGCTGCTGCCACCATCATTCCACGTCAGGTAAATACCGACGGACAGGAAGATTCGCAGCTGAAAAACAAAATTGAAAATACAGCTGCTCCGGTTAACCTTCCAACTGCTCCAACACAGGATAACAGCAAGAAGTAAAATCCTTAAAAAATATTTTTTTAAAATGTCAGAATGTCATAGATGTTCTGACATTTTTTTTGTCAGAAGGTTTGGCACGAAATATGACAATGGGCAGGCAGTATTTTAACCATAAAAAATATAAAAGATATGGCAAATGTAAACATCAAACCACTTGGCGACCGTGTAGTAATTGAGCCTCTTGAGGCAGAAGCAAAGACGGCCAGCGGTATTATTATTCCTGACACAGCAAAAGAAAAACCATCACAAGGTGTTGTGGTTGCCGTTCCGGAAGCCAACGAAGATAACAAAGTTACCGTTAAAGTGGGTGATAAAGTACTGTATGGAAAATATGCAGGTACCGAAATCACAATAAACGACAACAATTATCTTATTATGAGCGAGTCGGATATACTGGCAATCGTTTAATTTGAAAAAATAACAATTTAAAAAAATAACAAAAAACTTAGAAAAATGGCAAAAGACATTTTATTCGATCACGAAGCAAGAGAAGGCCTTAAAAGAGGCGTTGACGCATTATCAAATGC
>JALVAQ010000146.1 GCA_027011095.1 Bacteroidales bacterium | reverse complement strand
GCTTATCTTTGCATGCTGAAATAATTAACAATAAAAAAAATTAAAAATAATTATTATGCAAAACAAATTTAAATGGGCTGTTACAGCCTTGGTTTTGGTTGGCGTTGGGTTATTATCGGGGTGTTATCCCAACGATGATTTAACCAACAGCGAGTCGGATATTGTCGCGACCAATTATGATGATACGGTTCAATTCGATCGTATTCAAACCTATTTTCTGCCAGACACCATCATTCCCATGAGGGATAAAGATGATACTTCGAAGGTAGATGAAAATCCTTACACCAGTGTTATTATCAACAGCATCGTTAAAAACATGGATGCTTACGGATATCAGCGTATTGTTAATCCCGACACTAATAACCTTCCTGATGTAGTACTATTAGCATCAGCAGTGTCTACAACATCGACCAGTGTGTGGTATCCCTATTATCCAGGGTGGGATTGGTGGTACGGCTATCCCGGATACGGATGGTGGGGCGGTTACTACCCTCCTTATTATGGAGGTGGTTACGTTACCTCTTATACTATGGGTACTTTGAAAATTGATATGATGGATCCGTGGCATTATGATGTTGTTGAAGGCGATACTGTAATGCCGGTTTATTGGGATGCTACCATTCATGGCTTATTGCAGGGCAGCGAAATTGAAAGCCGCATTAAGAAAAATATTGATAAGGCGTTTGAAATGTCAGCCTATCTTAAAGAAGGTAAATAATTGTTGAACTTTAAAAACTCAGATAAAATGAAAATGATTAAAAAAATATATTTAGCTGCTATTATAGCCCTGTTAAGTTCAACAGCAGCCTTTTCGCAGGGTAGTGGTATTTGGAACTTTCAGTGGGATATGGGAATTGGTGTAGGTAATACTGCCGATTTTGTTGGCGCTTACTCAGTACGTGGTTTTGCTTTGGAAGGAAGAGGGTATGTTTCTGAAAACGTTACCCTGGGAGGCCGATGGGCATGGGATGTTTTTTATGAAAACTACGGGTGGACAACGCAAAAAAGCGAAGATGGAACTACCTCCTTATACGGATATAGTCGCCATTATATGAACGCCATGCCAATTATGGCAACAATGCATTATACTTTTAACAGTAGTAAAATTATACCTTATATTGGTTTTGGAATAGGAACCTATTATTTGGAAACCCGCAACATGCTTGGTATTTATTATACACAGCAAAAGGCATGGCATTTTGGGTTGGCTCCCGAAGCAGGAGTTATTATTCCTTTCGGTCAGACATCAAATTGGGGGCTAAATGTAAACTTTAGGTTTAACTGGGCTGCCAAAACCAAAGATACGGATCAGCAGACATGGATTAATCCAAGTGTAGGATTTTCTTATTATTGGTAATACAGAAGTATCGAAGTATAAAAAAAGCCGGAGTTTATGCTTCGGCTTTTTTATGTTTTAGGAGTATCTTTGTGTAATTAATTTAATGTTGGTAGTGTCGAGTCATGCGTTTTCTGGCTATGAGTCTGTTTCATCTTTCGATATTTTTTGGAATCTTCGCAGTGAGAAATAGTCTGCAATGAGCAACTAATCATCTTTTTTTCCAATGTTAATCCACAACCTCTCCTATAATATGTATCACCATCCGGTTGGTTACCCCTCTTAAGGTAATGGGGCTGCTGGCCACAATAATGATAGGGTCTCCTTTTTTTGCCAGATGTTTTTTGGTCAGGTAATCATCCACTTTGGCAATAAACTTACTACCCGACTCCGGCTGTTCCATGTAAACGGGCAACACGCTGTATAAAATAGCCAGTTGTTGTAAGCGGTGTTTGTTGTTGCTAAAGGCAATGATGGGAATTTTCATTTTTTGTAATGATAACATGGCCGAGCTTCCTCCGGAGTGTGACCAGGTTACAATATATTTTGCTTCCACATCCTGAGCAATAATATTTACGCCTCTTGCCATGGCAGCTTTTCTGGTTAGTTTGCCGGCATATTTGGTAAACAATCCGGAAGAGGTTTGTTTTTCGTTAAGATAATCGTTGGTGTTATGCGCAATTTTTGCCATCATCTTAACCGCTTTAACCGGATGCTTGCCAACAGCAGTTTCTCCTGACAACATGGTGGCATCAGTTCCGTCGATAATGGCGTTGGCCACATCGGAAACCTCGGCGCGTGTGGGAACGGGTTCGGTAATCATGCTTTGCAACATTTGAGTGGCGACAATTACATGTTTACCCTGTGTTTTACACATTTTGATAATCTTTTTTTGAAGAATGGCCACTTCGGCCAAATCCATTTCCACACCCAAATCACCCCTGGCTACCATAATACCGTCCGACTCATGAACAATGTCTTCGAGGTTTTCAATGGCTTGCGGCTTTTCAATTTTGCTAATCACCGGAATGTAATTGTCTTCCTGAAAAGTGGTGGAAAAACCCAGATCGCCACTGGTAATATTCAAGCCCTTTGGCCTGGCTCCATATTCGCGCAACTTCCTTTTCAGTGCGATAACATCACGACCGGTTCGTACAAAGCTGAGTGCCAAAAAATGAAACCTGTTTTTCACTGCATAATCTACACAGGCGTAATCTTTTTTGGTGAGCGATGGCAGCGATAGCTGTGTGTCGGGGAGATTAATACCTTTTGAGCTTGTCAGCAGGTTCCCCTCCACTACGTCACACTCCATCCATTTTTTCTTTCCTTCCGATCCGGTAGAAATCACTTTCAGTTCAATATTGCCATCGTCCAGCAATACCTTTTCGCCGGTAACCACCTCATCAATAATTTTAGCATAGGTGGTTGAAAAGGTAAACTCGTTACCGGGCGAGCCTCCCAACACATCGTAATTTACAAATCTGATATGCTGTTTTCTGTTAAGCAGAACACCTTCGGGTATCACTTTCCCGACTCTGATTTTCGGCCCTGACAAATCACCTAATATGGAAACATAGATACCTGTTTTCTGCTCTGCTTTCCGGATGTTACCAATCAACTTGTCGTATTCATCAAAACTGCCATGGGAAAAGTTTACACGAAAAACCCTGACACCGCTTTTAATCAGTTTGGTTAACATATCAACCGACGAGCTGGCCGGCCCAAGTGTGGCGATGATTTTGGTCATCTGAAACAAAGACTTATACATATTGAGAGTTTTTATTTTAGCTGCAAAGATAAACTAAAAGGATTTCAGGTTTTTAGCATTACTTCATTAAAAAAGCCCGCAGGTAATATTGTAACCTACGG
>JALVAQ010000145.1 GCA_027011095.1 Bacteroidales bacterium | reverse complement strand
TTATAATACAAATCTCAATTTTGATACGATATATTGGAAACTTACTTTGGGTTCTGATACTGAAAGCTATTATTTATCCAAAATGATTAGGTTAAATAATAAAAGAGGATACCTGTTAGCCGGAACTTATGGCATTCCTGATTCCATTGGCTTTTATCATCGAAGCTTTTTAATGAAACTTGATACTTCGGGTACAATTCTTTGGCAAAAACAATATGTTTCAGATGAAGACCCGGATAGCCAGTCAAATTCATATGATGTTGTTGAGTCGTATGATCATGGGTATTTGTTAACGATGTATTCAAATACTAAAGGCATTATTATTAAGACTGACAGCAACGGTGTTAAACAATGGCAGGCCGTTAAGAGTCAGCCATATACCGGAACATATTTAAAGTCATGCATCACTACTGCTGATTCGGGTTTCTTAATTGGAGGTTTTACATCCAATAATGTTTATTATGGCGATGCACTTGTATTTAAATACTCAAAAAACGGAGACTATGAATGGGGCAAATCGTTTGGAGGCTCTTATGTTGATTATGGAACTGCTTTAACCCGGAGTAACAATGGCAATAAGTATTATGGAAGCTATTTGTACACTACTAAAGTAGTAGGGTGGGGGCATTTTAATGCTGGCGAAATGAGGCTGTTTGAAATTGATGGCGATGGGAATGTCCTTTTTGAAAAAAGAATTGGCGATACAAGCTCCATACTGAGTCCTGAATCGATTCATCAACTTGACAACAACAATCTTGTAGTAGCAGGAACAAGCATTTATTTTGATACGGCCTGGATGTATTTTCTTTCACCTGAAGGAGATAGTATTCGGTTCAAACCATTTTTATCAGAACTTGATAGTGTGGAGCGTTCTGCGTTTTTAAGTTCATCAATTATTAACGGCGGGATTGTTGGGTGCGGAGTGGCTGATAAATATTGGGAGAATTTTGACAGAAGAGGTTGGCTGGTTAAAACCGATATGTATGGCTGTATGAATAACATCAGTATTTTAATGCAACCACTTGATGTTGTGGCTAAAATTCATTATAACATCAGGTTGGAAATTTCAGCATATTCGGTTGACTCCATTTCGTATCAGTGGTATAAAGATACAACCATGATTGAAGGTGCCACAGACAGTGTTTTAGTACTTGAAAATTTCCTTCCTCCGGATGAAGGTTTCTATTTTTGTCATCTCACCAATTCTTGCGAAACTATTAAGAGCGATACCATTAAAGTGTTTACCCATCTCGGAGTGGATCAGTATGCAACGGGCAATCTGTTTTCAGTATTTCCTAACCCTGCGGGCAGTTTTGTTATTTTACAATCGGGTGCCTTTTTCCGGGGCGAAGTTGAGGTAAGAATAGTTGATCTCAATGGAAAAATAGTTAGAAAAACATTACTTTCTGGTTTTGAGTCGGGTGAGCAAATTAAAATGGATGTATCCGGTTTGCCTTCTTCAATATACGTCATCAGTGTAAAAAGCTCCAAATTAACCGACCACTCCCTTTTTGTAAAAAGCCAATAATGTTCTCTAAAAAACAAAAATAGCCTGGAAGCAAAACCACTGTTCAATCAACTTATCTCTGTTTTTTTTGTGATACATATTTACCACAGCTAAAAATAAAATTGTACCTTTGAAACAACAAAACCGTTTAATATTCTATTAACCAAATGCCCCCTGAAGATAATCTCATAAAAGCTATTGGTCTTTTACAACAAAAAGGAATTCCTTTTGCAGTTTATCAGCACCCTGAAAACAATGAGATTTGTGTTGTTGCCCAGGTGGAACCGGTTCACATGGTTCATAATATAAAAGAGATATGTTTTTCCAGTGGGTTTTTGATTTTTCCTTTTGAATCGGCTAAAACCGGTGTTGGCTATTTTATTAAAAACAACTTGTTTGCTTGTTCCAAAACCGAAATTGACGAATTAATCAATCGGATTAAAAAAATTCCCAATAGAGTTAAAGAGGAAACTAAAACAGAATCGTACGAGATGTCAAAGCCCGAATATCTTGACATTGCCCGCAGATTTATCCAAAAAATGAAGGACGGTGTTTTACAAAAGGTCGTCCTTTCACGAATTAAAACCATTACACCTGACAAAGGTTTTAATTCCGCTTCTTTTTTTATGCGCCTCACAAAAAAGTATCCCAATACATTTGTCTATCTTTTTTCAATTCCCGATGAGGGAACATGGGTGGGAGCCACGCCCGAAACATTATTAAGTCAAAAAAACAATGGCGATATTGTTGTAATGTCGTTGGCAGGCACGATGGTGTATCCTGACAATGGAGAGGTTAAATGGGGGCAAAAGGAGATAATTGAGCAGGGTTACGTTTCAGCGTTCATTCGCGAAAGGCTTTTAAAACTCGGCATTAACAACTTTACCGAAAGTGCGCCAATTACTGTCAAAGCAGGACATCTTGCACACATTCAAACTATTTTTTCAATTCCGTATAAAAGTGTAAACAACAACATTGAAAAGTTGATAAAATCCTTGCATCCCACACCTGCTGTTTGTGGCTTACCTCAAAACGCGGCCTACTCATTAATAGAAACCCATGAGCCACATGGCAGAAAATTTTACACCGGATTTTTAGGGCCGTGGCTGTTAAATGGCAGGTCAGATTTATTCGTCAATTTACGATGTGCCGAAATCAATGCCGACACTTTAAACCTTTATGTAGGCGGTGGCTTAACTGCCGAATCCAATCCGGAAAAAGAATGGCAGGAAACAGAACTTAAAGCCCAAACGCTGAAGCGAGGGTTTCGCTCAAAGCGAAGCCCTCGCTAACTCGCTAAAAAACCAGCAGGAAACAGGGGGTTCGTAACCTACCCTTTCACTCAGCTGGTTTTTAATTCCAAACTGTTAGGGATTAGCGCTCTTACGAGGTCATACCCATTGACAGTTAGTTAATCCACCCGATTATTAGGGGCTAGCGCTCTTACGAGGTCACTCCCATTGATAACCGGATTCAGAATACAAATATACACAAAATCAAATATATGTCAAACGAAACGGTATCCATACAGTTGTGAATTGCTTTCATTTTGTATCTTTGAAATATTGAAGATTAAATACAACAATTAAGTTCGATAAGTAAATATTACAAGCAAGTAAAAGAGATAGTAATTTTATAACAAAAAAACGATTGGGTAAAAAGTACACTGGCTACAATTGCCAGCTCTATCCCCAATCGTCATGGCAAAGATAAA
>JALVAQ010000144.1 GCA_027011095.1 Bacteroidales bacterium | reverse complement strand
AGCGTCGGCGGGATTGGTAGCACCAATTAATTTGCGGTAGTCTTCAACGGCATTTTCTTTTTCAACAACAGCGGCAACAATGGGGCCTGACGACATAAATTCGGTTAAATCGTTGTAAAAAGGACGCTCTTTGTGCACTGCGTAAAATTCCATGGCCTGCTCTTTGGTCAAACGCAGGTATTTCATGGCTTTGATGGTAAAACCACCTTCAATAATTTTTGCTAAAATGTTCCCGATATGGCCGTTTTCAACAGCTTTGGGCTTAATCATGGTAAATGTAATGTTTCCTGACATGTTTTCGTGTTTTTAAAATTTGTGCAAAAATAGAAGAATTTATAATTAATAAAGCAACAGGGTTAACTTTCTCCCTATCACTACCGGGAGATTGCAGCTAATTCCTGTTTTGATGTGCTAGTAGGTTTTATTAAACCAAATAGTACACTGATTTTTATGATTAAACTGATTAGACTGATTTTCGCTTTCTTATCATAACAATCAGTTGTATCAGTCTAATCAGTGTACTATTTCAATTTATAGAGAAAAAGAATAAATATTTATTCTCGGTTTTATATATTATTAAGGAACAAAGTGCTAACTTTAAACAACCTCATATAAAATTGGCACATTATATAGGAATTAGCAGGGATTGATAACGGCGTAACTTGCCAATTATCTTTCATTGTTTTAGCCTTCAGGCCTTAACAACTTTTAACGCTATTACTTTTAGCCATTAATTCTAACCAAGCTCATTTTGGTTAACTTTGCCCGCTGATTATTAATATTGTTTATGCTTACTGACCAACAAAAAGGCGAAATTGTTGATTTTTTTTCTCAAAAAAGAAAAATTGCCCTTACCACTCACATGAATCCGGATGGTGATGCCGTTGGATCAACGTTGGCTATGATGCATTATCTCAGGTTAAAAGGCCACGAAGTTACTGCCATTGCTCCCAATAGTTTTCCGGGGTTTTACGCCTGGCTGCCCGGAGCGTCTGATATTGTAATTTATGACAAAAAGGCATCAGCTGTTAAAAAGGCCATGATGGAAGCTGACATGGTTTTTTCGTTGGACTACAACGGTTTTAGCAGGGTAGGACAAATGACCAATCTGCTTAAATCGGCTCCCGGAAAGAAATTTTTAATCGATCATCACATTGACCCTGAAGAGGGATTCGACTATTATTTCTCCAAAACCGAAACAACTTCAACAGGTCAATTGGTGTACGACTTTATCAATCTAATGGGTGATGAAGTGCTTATTAATAAGGAGATTGCGGTAGCTGTTTATGTTTCCATTATGACCGATACGGGATCGTTTAGTTTTGCCAGTAATTACCCCGAAACCTACCATATAGTAGCCAACTTGATTGATAAAGGCGTTGATGCCGAGCGGGTTCACAGGCTGGTTTACGATACCTTTAGCGAAAATCGTTTGCGGCTGTTGGGGTATGCCATCTCGGAACGAATGCTGGTGTGGCATCATCTGCATGCAGCAGTAATTTATCTTACCAAAGAAGACCTGAAACGATTTAATTATCAGGTTGGTGATACAGAGGGGGTGGTAAATTATCCGCTATCGATGGATGATGTAAACCTCTCCATTTTGATAACGGAAAAGGAGAAAAAAATAAAAATATCGTTTCGTTCAAAAGGCGACTTTAACGTTAACTTGTTTGCCCGAAACGGTTTTAACGGTGGAGGCCACAAAAATGCAGCCGGCGGGCAAACTTTTACCGATGTTAAAAAAACCATCAGCGACCTTAAAGCTGCCCTGGAGCCTTTAAAAGATGAGTTAAACTATAAATTATCATATTAACATGCGAGTTTTTATTGCAAGTATATTGTTATCGGTTGGGATGCTGTTGGTTTCGTGTAACAACAACAAACCCACCGGTTATGTGGCAAAAAAGCAAAAAACGATACAAAAAAGTCCTGAAAAATCGCTCGAAAAGGTCAACCGGTATCTTTTAAAGGTTGAAAATCGTGAGATTGACGATTACGTAAAAAGGCATCATTGGGATATGCAAACCACAGGTTCGGGACTGAGGTATCAGATTACTAAAAAGGGTAATGGCCGTGCCATAAAAAAGGGCGACAGGGTTGCTTTAAAGTACAACACCTTTTTAATCAACGGACGTATGATATATTCATCGGTTAAGCTGGGGCCTAAAGTCTTTGAAGTGGGCCATGGCGGCGTTGAAACAGGCCTTGAAGAAGCTATGTTGCATTTGCATAAAGGAGACAAGGCAAACGTGATTATCCCTTCGTTTTTGGCTTTTGGCCTGAACGGCGATGGTGATAAAATTCCCGCACGTGCCATTGTAATTTATAATCTTGAAGTATTGGACGTAAATTAATTAAGGAGAAACAGGCTGTATGTCTGATTATCCGATCAACAAATAAAATGTTTATAAAATGAAAAACAATTTGATTTTATGGTTGGCAGCTTTAATGGTATCTGCAGCCTTTTTAACCGCTTGTAATAACAATACAACCGGCAAGTGGAAAACAACCGACGACGGGCTTAAATATAAGTTCTACGAACAAAACAAGGAGGGTAACTTACCTGCTGAAGGCGACTATGTTACCGTTGAAATGATTTATCGCACACCCGACTCAACACTATTTAACAGCAGCAAATTACCCCAGCCCATGGAGCTTCCAATGGTAAAATCGGTACATCAGGGAGATATCTACGAAGGCCTTTACATGATGCATGTTGGCGATAGCGCTACCTTTGAGTGTAATGCCGATTCGGTATTTCAGAAATTATTCAGATACAGAACCGTACCCAAAAACCTTCAGGGTGTTAAATCAATATTTTTTGATGTGAAGTTGGTAAAACTCACTCCCAAAGCCGAAAAATTAAAAGAAGAGCAAAAAGCTCAACAGGAACATATGGAACAAATGAAAAAAAATAAAGCCGAAGAAGCCGGCAAGCTGAAAAAGTATTTGGCAGATAACAATATAACTGTAGCTCCCACTGCCGATTCGCTGTTTATTGTAATTACTAAAAAAGGATCAGGCCCCAAACCTAAAGTTGGGGATATGGTTAAAGTTCATTATACAGGGTACCTGTTGGACGGCACCAAATTCGACAGCTCGGTTGACAGAGGTAAGCCCTTTGAATTTCAGCTTGGTAAAGGACGTGTTATAAAAGGATGGGACGAAGGTATTGCTGCTTTAAATAAAGGTGCCAAGGCCAAATTAATTATGCCTTCAAAACTTGCCTATGGTAACAGAGGTGCAGGTGGCATTATTGGCCCTTACTCACCGCTGGTTTTTGATGTTGAACTAATCGATTTTAGTACTCCAACGAAAAAATAATTATTTGAAGAATTAACTTAACAGGCTGTTTAATATAGTTTTAACTATTTATTTAAACGGCCTGTTTTGGTTTTAGGTCTGTTTTAAAAAAAGAAGTCATGTTTAAAAAGTTATTGCTATCAGCAATTGTAATTGGTCTGTTGGTTGTTTCGTGTACTCAAAATACTAAATTTGAAGGGTTTACAAAGGGGACTGACAATGTATGGTACAAAGTTCACAACCGAAGTGGCGATACCGCAAAGGTACGTTTAAACAACTATGTAACCGTTAATATGCGCTATTATCTTAACGATACCGTGCTTTTTGACAGTAAAGAACTTGACGATAAACTTGTTTTCCCGGTTATTAAGCCCATGTTTCAGGGCGATATTTACGACGGGTTAAAGCTGATGGCTGCCGGCGATTCGTTTTCCTTTGCTGCAGTGGCCGATTCGTTTTTTTACAAAACCGCTAATCTTAAAAAACTTCCCGGGTTTGTTACCCCGGGTGAACCCATGTATTTCGACATCAAGGTTTTAAAGGTTCAGACGCAAAAACAGTATCAAAAAGCTGAAAATCAGAAACTGCAGCGCCAAAAGGTAAAGCAGTTCAAGCTGATGGCCGATTATGTTAAAAAAAACAACATTACTACCAAGCCCCTGGAATCGGGATTAATTTATACCACGCTTCAAAAGGGGTATGGCCGAAAGCCCGCAAAGGGTGATATGTGTCAGGTTTTTATGAAGGTAAGAGCCATTGGTGTTGACTACGATTTGTATGATAACTTTGGAAAAGACCCGCTTTTTATCGAATATGGAAAGCCTTTTGATACACAAGGACTGATGCAGGGATTGGGTTTGATGCACGAAGGTGAAAAAGCACAGTTGATAGTACCTTCTGATATTGGTATTGGCCGCGATGGTAAGGGGGGAGCGGTTCCGCCCTTTGCAACTATAATTTATGAAATTAAACTCGACAAGCTTAAAACCAAAGCCGAAGTTGAAAAGATTAGGAAAGCACTGGCGCAAAAAAATGAAAAGAAAAAAGAGGCCTTAAAAAAGGCGGAGCCGGGAAAAATTGCCGCTTACATTAAAAAGCATAACATCACTGTAAAACCCACTGCCGATGGCCTTTATTATATCCCTGAAAAGGAGGGAACAGGCCCGCACCCTGAAAAGGGGAATACCTTATCGGTACACTATACGCTGTACAACCTCAACGATGAAAAGCTTTTTTCAACCCTCGATGGCGGACAGCCTTTTAAGTTTGTACTTGGTGCAGGCACCGTGATTCCCGGTTGGGAAGAGGCGTTGCCCATGATGCGCAAAAACGGAAAGGCAAAGTTGATTATTCCTTCAAGCCTGGGCTACAAAGGAGTTGAAAAAAAGGCCTTTAACATTCCACCCTACTCGCCTTTGATTATTGATTTAACGCTTGAAGATATTACGAAGTAGCTTTTTGCTTTAACGCAATGGCCGATACCCGTATCAGCTCGTTTTTCATAATGGGCTTCGAGATGTATTCGTCAAATCCTTTGGAAAGAAATTCCTCCCGGTCGCCCTGCATGGCATAGGCTGTTTGGGCAATAAATGGAACAGATTTGTAGGGCATAAACAGCTCTTTGATTTTGTCCTTAAGTTTAACCCCGTCCCAGGGTTGCGGCAGGTTAATGTCCATTAAAACAAGGTCGAAAACTTCATCTTCTCTAAAAAAGTCACCTACTACTTCAAGTGCTTTTTCGCCATTTTCGGCAATAACAAGGGTGGAGGCACTTTTTAAGATTTTAGAAAACAGAAGCCTGTTCATAACATCGTCTTCTACCACCAGCACTTTTAACCCTTTCCAAGGGATGGTGCTTTTTTCAGGAGCGGCTTGTTCAGTCGCTTTTTTATCATGAACGGTTTCAAAGATGTTGGTTGCCGGAAGGGTAAGCGTAAAGGTAATTCCCTGCTCAATGGCCGATTCGATGGTCACTTTTCCTTTCATCAACAGTGCCAGCCTGTTAATAAGCGGATATTCCATGCCGGTGCCGTTAAACCCGGGTATGTAGTTTAATCCCTCCCTGTTAAAAGGGGTTAAAATATCGTTTAAAAATGCAGCATCAAATCCGTGGCCCGTGTTTTGAATTTTTATGGTACATTGGTTGTCTTTTTTTACCAAATCAATATCAATAATAACAAACCCGCGTTTGGTATTGTTAAGCGCTACTTTGGTGGCAAGGGTAATTATTTTCTTTAAAATAGTTTCATCGGCCAGCAGCAGAGGTATTTTTTTAGTGTTAAAAACCAACTTGGCTGACTTTTGCTTAGCAGTACTCTCCAGCTCGTTTACAACACTTTGTACAACAGATACTGCGTTTATCTTTGAAATTTTAGCAGTTATTTTACCCGAATCAATACTGGTGTATTCGTGATAGGCATCAATAATGTTTAGCAGCAAGGATGCATTCTCATCAATTATATCGGCATATTTGTATAACTCCTTGTTTTTAAGTCGTGCAAATTCGGTTTTAAAAATACCCGACAGGCCAATAATACTAGATAACAGCGACCTGACCTCAAAATTAATTTCAAGGTTAACTTTGTCAAGTTTTTTCTTTAATGAGCGTGAGTTTTCTATTTGTTGCTTTAAGTTATCAATGGATTGTTTCTTTTCAACTAACTCTTTTTTAATTAGTTCCAACCTCGACTGAATTCCGTCTTCCTCTTTAACTGCAAGCGCTTTTCCTTCGTCAAGTAGTTTTAACCTCGTATTTTTGATATTTAACAACTCTTGTTTGCGTTTCTGCAGTTGCTTTCGTTGCGAAATGATAATAAGGATTAAAATGGTTAAAATAATTAAACTCAGTGCGATGCCCAAAAGTGATATTCCCCAACTGAAAAACCCTTCTTTCTGAACGGGTTTAACGGAGGCAATAAGCGCCATAAAGTTGGCATCTTCTGCCAGCATTTTTTTTCTGGAATGGTCAGTGGCCTCATTTTGCCTGTTGGTTTCATCCATAAATAATTTGAAATAGCGGCTTGCCCTTTTAAAATCTTTCTTTTCTCTGAACAATGCCGATTTACTCAGATAATAGTCTGATAGCGACAAAACCGAATCACCACCCACAGTTTTTAGTATCATATCGGCCTGCCCGGTATTGTGAACAAGCGTGTAAAGCGATACCAATTCAAGCTGATGCTGAAGCGTTAGAAGAGAACCACAGCCTTTTAACGAATCAAGAGCCTTAAGATGCAGGCCGATGGCTTTGTTGAAATGCTGATTAAGGGTTGCAATTTTAGCTTCCCTTAACAGTAGTTTACACCGGTTCTTACTGTCGGGCTTCAAATCGGTAATTTTATGAATGAGTAAGAGATAGAGTAATGCTTTATCGGTTTTTTGCTCCTCAATAAACATATCAGTGAGTTCAAAACTTGTTGTTAACAAGCTGTCTTTATTTTTTTTGTCAGAATAGTAACCAATTACTTTTTTGTATAATTTTTCAGCCTCGTTGTAGTTTTTGGTCTGCATGTATGCACGAGCCAGCGTTTTGTTAACGGCTGTTCTTTGCTCAGGGGAGATGTTATCATCAATGGGTTTAAAACGTTTATCGGTGAGTAAAACGATGGAGATGGTGGGGAGCTTGAGATGGTTAAGGCTTTGTGTCAGCTCAATAAGCTGATTTATATTATCGCGGTTGTAATCTTCAGGTGAAACTGATAGCACAGATCGAATGTTTCTGTTCAGAACAATCAGCCCCGAATCGCCGGCTATGTTGTTGGTATAACCCGAAAAGGCTGCTAATAAGGTAAACAGCAAAACTGACAGCGTTTTATTTATAAAACTCTTAAACATGCTTGTTACCGTTACCTGTTTTTATTGTTTTTTGGGCGATGTACAGGTATTCTTTGTTGTTTAGCGCGTATAAATCAGGGTTTTGCATTGGCCATTTGTCATCGCCGGGCTTTGTTTTGGTTACGGCAAATCCGGCACCGGACAGCCGCTCCGGATAGTCCGTTCCGTAAAGTCGTATGTGGTCAAATTGTCCGTAAAACTTTTCCCGTTCAGCCTTTGTTTTAATGGACCCATCCTCAAAAGTTTTATCCAGCTTATTGGCAATGGGAACCTGCAAAACGGCTGTTCCTCCGGGTTTTAGTACCCTGTAAATTTCATTTAACACCTGTTTTTCTTCCCGAATGTGTTCAAGCACATGATTGGCAATAACAAAATCGAAGGTATTATCATCAAACGAAAGTGTTCTGAGGTCGATTACAGGCAGCTCATCGTTGTAATAAAAGCCCTCCTGATACTTGGTGCCTGCATAATAATTGAGGTTGTCCATCTTTTTAAACACTTTGTAAAGCGATGGTTCGGGAGCCACATGTAAAACCCTTTGGTTTCCGGTAAAGAAGTCGGTTTTTTCCTTTAAGTATAAGTAAACCAGGCGGTCGCGGTCGGTACTTTGGCAGCGGGGGCAGATATTGTTGATGCGGTAGCCGCCACCTATAATCTCTTTTTCTTTAATCACCGGCAAATCAAATCCTCCGGGAAGCATTTTTTTAAACGAGTGCTGACAAACAGGACAGTAATAGCGATTGCCTTTGTAAATATAAGTCCTTACAACCGATCTAAGGCTTTTTAGCAGATAACCTGCTTTTCGCGGAATAATATTTTTTATGATGCTATTCATGAACAATAACTAACGGAAACGATTTTTCACCTTGTTTGAAGGTGGCAACCATCCGGTAAACACCATCGGGCAGGTTTGAAACGTTAATGGATGCTGCATGACCACTTTTTGTAACAACAGCACCGTTAAGAGCAATTATGGTCAGTTTCAAAACAGGGTTTTCCGGTTTTGAGGTCACATAAACCATGCTGTTGGCAGGATTTGGATAAACAATTGCATTTTCGGCGGTAACTTCTTCCACCGAAATGGTGGGGTCCTGGCACTCATAGGCACCCATGTCGGTATAATTATGAAACGGCCTTACCCTGCTGTCGATATCAAAAACCAATCCTTCGGAGGATGTCAAATCTTTTCCGTTGTCGATAAGCGGGGAGGTGGGTTTCAGGTCGTAATTATCAGTATCGGCATCCAAAAATTTAACATCTTCAATGTTACTGTTGCTGTAATTGTTTGATAGTTCCACCTGTGATTCGTCCACATTAATGTTGTAAAACGCACTTTCGCCGGCATCGGTATAGCCTGGGTTGATAACGGCGTTGTTAATAAGGTATCCCATGTGGGCTTCATCGTTGGCGTAAGTAATGCCAAACGATTTGGGGCTGACAATGGTGTTGTTGTAAATTTTATTGTCTTCGCCGGTTGCGGTAACAGCTTTTCCAAGATAAATACCATGTTTAAAGGCTACCGGGTCGTTGGGCATGTATGCTCTTCCGGCTCTGACAATAAGATTGTTAAAAACCCGCATGGAACCAAGTCCGAAGAGGTCAATTCCATCGCCTTTGCCGTCGTAAATCTTATTGTTGTAAACATCGGCACGGCTGCCACCACCTATTATAATTCCACTCATCTGCCCGTTGTGACCGGCATACGAGTCGTTTCGAACAATGTTGTTATAAACTTTACAATCCTGCTCGGCTGAACTCACCTGAATGCCGTCCCAGCCGGTATTTTCAATAATGTTGTTGTAAACCCTTGTGCCGATGAGTACATGGGGATAAACCAGCGTATCGCAATCGCCGGTAAGGTGTTGTCCCGAATACTTTGAGCTGCCGATATACAATCCTTCATCAGCCACATCGTGCACATAACAGTCGTGAAACTTAAAATTGTACATCGTAAACTTGTCGCGGGTAGAGGAGAAGTCGTTGCAGGTGGGGTCGGTTTTGGCGTAAACCCCGGCAATGGGTGTGTTGGCGATCTCCATATTTTCAATTTCAACATCGGTGCTAAGGTCGCCAACAGCAAGGCCTGTTCCTCCTGCAACACGCTGAACCTGAAAGCCATATTGTATGCTGTCGGTTCCTGTACCGCTGACTTTAATAAACGATGAGTGCGCTATTTTAATGCCGTAATAGTTGTCGGTATTAATAATCACAGCGCCATCAATGTTAATAAACCGGATGGGCATTTGTGCCGTGCCATGTACATTACGGATTAATAAAAAATCTTTTGTAGAACCTTTGATACAAACCACATCACCCGGGTGAATGGTGCCGTGTGTATCGTCGATAACAAATGTTGATGGTGGAATTTCCACATCACAAACACGCTGTTGCGACCTTACCTGAAAGGCTGAAAAAAGCAACAGAAAAATTAGAAGTTTTGACAAATTATTCATTTTTTATCCTCTTTTTGCTCGTTCCCAATTAACACTTTGCTGGCCTTTAAAATAACGCTTTATCCCCATCCACACAGCATAATTCATCACCAGAAAGTAGTATGGAATATAGAGCAGCTTGACTTTTATATTTTTATTTTCAAGATACCATCCAAGTAAAGCCATGGCGTAAAACACAAGCTGGGCGTAGAATAGGAGGGTGTATAGATTACTGAAATTGTCAAACCCGTTCACATAGGCCATCCAAAGGTTTAACAGAAAAATAATCGGCAGCGACAGGGGAGCTACCGTCCACCTTAAAACCCTGTGCGAAATGTACTGGAAGCTAAGAGTACCGTATTTAAACAGGTTTAACAGCGGTTTTAATCTTATAATCGACTGAATACCACCGGCTGCGATACGCACTTTTCGTTTTAGCTCTTCTTTTACATTGGCCGAAGGGGCTTCAATGGCATAAGCTTCGGGGTCGTATTGGATGGTGTACCCCTGCATGGCAATGCGCAACGAAATAATAAAGTCGTCGAGCAGGGTGTCTTTTTCAACCTTTTGAAACAGGTCGGTACGCACTGCAAATAGTTCGCCGGCTGCGCCCACCACCGAGTAAAGTTCGGCATCCCATTTTTTAAGGGTAGATTCGTATTTCCAGTAAATACCTTCGGTTGCCGCAGCACCCGATTTGTCGTAAATCCGCTTTTCACCCGAAACGCAGCCTACCTTTGGATTTGAAAACAGGTTCACAATCCGCCTAATCGATTCTTTTCCCAGCATGGTATTGCCATCCGAAAAAATAACAATGGGTGTTTTAACAAAATCCATTCCCCGGTTCATGGCACCTATTTTGCCGCCCCTTTCCGGGGTATGATAAACCTCCACGCCTTTGTCGGCATACTTCTTTAAAAGGTCGGGGGTACCGTCATCCGAACCATCGGTTACCCAAACCTGTTTTACTTTTTCCTGAGGGTATTCCAAACTAAAGGAGTTGTTAACTTTATCGTCAACATAGTCCTTTTCGTTGTATGCGGCAACAAACAGAGTTACTTCAGGCTCGTATTCGGGGTCGGTTATACCTGGTTTTCCTTTAAAAAGCCGCTTTAAACGAACCAAAAAGAACAAAAGAATTCCATACCCGAGATAGGCGTAAAAAACTAAAAACATTAAAACCCAAAAGAGTATCTCAACTGTTTTCATAATGTGGATGTTGAATTGTTAAACCTTTAATACCATTCAAATATAAACAAAGTTATGAAATACCCCGCTGTGTGGCGATGTTTTTACTTATTTATTTTAAAGGAATTGGTAAACAATTAAATTCTTTTTATTGAAGTTGTTTAAAGTTATCTCTTTATGCCTCAGTAATATATAAATA
>JALVAQ010000143.1 GCA_027011095.1 Bacteroidales bacterium | reverse complement strand
GCTTGGTATTAAGCCGTAATTTTACAGTTGCAGTAATTCCGTTACTTTTCTTCTTTCACCACTTGCAGGTGCAGTTCCGTTAACTGTTCGTTTGAAATGGTTGACGGTGAGTCGATCATCACATCGCGGCCGGCATTGTTTTTCGGGAAAGCGATAAACTCGCGGATGGAATCCTGTCCGGCAAACATTGCTGCCAAACGGTCAAATCCCAGCGCAATGCCACCGTGAGGCGGAGCGCCATACTCAAAGGCATTCATCAAAAAGCCAAACTGGTTTTGCGCCTCCTCGTCTGTAAACCCTAAAATGCCGAACATTCTTTTTTGTAGTTCACGATTGTGAATACGAATGGAGCCACCACCAATTTCAACACCGTTGATTACAAGGTCGTAAGCGTTAGCCCGCACCTTTCCGGGGTCCGTATCCAACATATTTATATCTTCGGGTTTTGGTGCAGTAAAAGGATGGTGCATAGCCTGATAGCGGTTATTATCTTCGTTCCACTCCAAAAGCGGAAAATCGACAACCCACAAAGGTTTGTAAACCGATGGGTCGCGCAATTCAAGACGGGTACCCATTTCCAAACGAAGTTCATTTAACTGTTTACGCACTTTATCGGCTTCGCCCGAAAGCACCAACAACAGGTCGCCGGGTTTGGCATCGAATTTTCCTGTCCAGCTTTTCAAATCATCCTGACTAAAAAACTTGTCAACCGACGATTTAAACGAACCATCCTCGTTGTATTTTACATAAACCAATCCTTTGGCTCCCACCTGGGGACGTCTTACAAAATCGGTAAGCTTATCAAGCTGTTTTCGGGTGTAAGCGGCACAGCCCTCAGCATTAATACCAACCACAAGCTCTGCCTGATCGAAAACATTAAAACCTTTGTTTTGTGCCACATCGTTCAGTTCAACAAACTGCATCCCAAAACGGATGTCGGGCTTATCGGAACCGTAAAGTTTCATGGCTTTTTCGTAGGGCATCCGCTCAAGCGGCTCAATGTCGATACCTTTTACCGTTTTAAACAGATGTTTTACCATTCCCTCAAAGGTGCTTAAAATATCTTCCTGCTCAACAAAGGCCATTTCGCAATCTATTTGAGTAAACTCAGGCTGACGGTCGGCACGCAAATCCTCATCGCGGAAACATTTTACCAGCTGATAGTAACGGTCGTATCCGGCCACCATAAGCAGTTGCTTAAAGGTTTGTGGCGACTGGGGCAGCGCATAAAACTCACCTTCGTGAATGCGCGAAGGCACCACAAAATCGCGTGCTCCCTCTGGAGTAGATTTAATAAGATAGGGTGTTTCAATCTCAAGAAAACCTTCGCTGTCGAGATATTTACGGGTTTCGATGGAAAGGCGGTGACGAAGTTCCAGGTTATTTTTAAGGGGATTTCTTCGCAAATCAAGATAACGGTATTTCATACGAAGCTCCTCTCCCCCGTCGGTATTATCTTCGATGGTAAAGGGCGGCACTTTTGATTGACTGAGCACTTCGATGTCAACAACATCAATCTCAATGTCACCGGTGGCCATTTTAGGATTTTTTGACACCCGTTCAATAACCGTTCCGGTGGCTTTAATAACATATTCGCGCCCCAAAGTACGAGCCGTGGCAATCAGTTGTTCGCCGGTGCGACCCTCTTCCAGAAGTAGTTGGGTTATTCCGTACCTGTCGCGCAGGTCAATCCATATCAAGCCGCCTTTATCACGAATTTTTTGTACCCATCCCGAAAGGGTAACTTCTGTGTTAACATCTTCAATTCTAAGCGCTCCGCAGGTGTGTGTCCTTAACATATCATCTTGATTTTAATAAGGCTGCGAAATTAGAAAAAAAAGCAATGTTGTGGCAAAGAAGCGCCTTATTCTATCGGGATTAACCGAAAAAGCAATGATACTCGTCCTCGTTTACCGTATCAAAAAAGTCGGAAATACTTAACACTAAAGGAACAGGCTCGTAAATATACCATTTTAAATTGCTGCGCATCCAATAAATTTTCCACAATTTTTTTGCCTTAACATAGGTGGTTTTAGCAATGGGTGTCTCAATTTTTTCATCCGGTTTGTCCCACCCTGGCCTAATCTCAAACAAATATACGCTTTGCCCCTCAATACGGTAACCCATATCAACCTGATTCCGAATTTCGATGGGTGGCCTGTTGTAATACATATATTTAGCAGCCGCCTGTTTAACTTCTTCTATTAGCTCTTCTGATAATTTCATAATCTTGTTTATTAAATTTATGAGCACCCGCCGGGTGAGCAGACCTTTTACAAAGGTAAATTTTTGTCAATTCCGAGCGCTATCGAAATTGACAACAAAGAACCTTTTTTTAAACCGGAACTCATTTTATTTATTTTTTCTTATTGGGTATCAAACTCATAGCCCGCTCGGTCATGGCAGTAATGGTAAGGCTCGGGTTTACACCCGGATTGGCCGAAATGGCCGAGCCATCGCAAACCAACAGATTCTTGTACCCGAACACCTGATGCTTGCTGTCGATTACACCCGTGTCAGAAGTGCCGCCAATAACAGCACCACCCAAAATATGCGCTGTGGTTGGAATACCGAAAAATACTTCGGTAGCCATTACAAATGGCTTGCCATCTGTTACTTCAGAGGTTCGATTAGCAAGTTCTTTAGCCCGCGGAATAAACGACGAGGGCGCTTTACCCGTTGAAACCCGTGAACCGAGATTAAACCAACCCTTTTTAAATTTCAGGGTACTGTCGAGATGCTGCATAAACAGCAGAATTACCGATTCTTCGGCAAAGTTTTTTGAAAAATAGATTCTGAATGATGACACCGGATGTGCAATAAACCGGCCAAATAATTTAATGGTTCTTATAAATCCGTTTTTCCCAAAAATCATGGGAACCCCCATTAACTTAAAAAATCCTGATCCCGAACCATATCGAACCGGCTCCACATGCGAATCTTTGTCGGGCGGAAAAATTGAACCGATGGCCACCCCTTCGGAGAAATTTTTGTCTTTTTGTTTTGAGTGGACTAAAATCAGACTTTCATTGTTGGTGCGAATGTCGTCGCCTGTTTTGCCACTTAAATTGGGCAGCCCTTTTGATTTCATGTCCAGCAGCAACCGTACTGTTCCAAGTACCCCTCCGGCCATTATTACTCCTTTGGCTTTCACTGTTTTATTTTGGGCAAAGAAGCCTGAAACTTTCTTATAAGTAATTGTGTAACCTTCCGAGCCATCTGCGGCTCGCAGTGGTTTTACTGCCGTTACCAAATGTTCGGCCATTACCTCAACGCCGTTTTTTATGGCAAGCCAGAGGTAGTTTTTATCGAGTGTATTTTTTGCATTATGCCGGCAACCGGTCATACAGGCTCCACAGTGGGTACATCCTGAACGCTCAGGACCCCGTCCGCCAAAAAAGGGGTCGGGTATGATTTTTTCAGGTTCGCCAAAAAAGACTGCCACATCGGTGGGCACAAACTCTTTTTCGTGACCCATTTGCCGGGCAACCTGCTTCAAAGCATTGTCAGCATCAAAAAGTTTAGGGTTTGTTGTGGCGCCCAACATTTTTTCAGCTTCTGCATAAAAAGGCTCCAACTCTTTTTGCCAGTCTGCCAGCCCTGCCCAACTACCGGTTTTAAAAAAAGCCTCTTTGGGTCTTGGCAATGTGTTGGCGTAAACCAGCGAACCACCTCCCACACCTACACCGCTTAAAATACCCACATGCCTCAAAAAGGTCATTTTAAAGAAACCAAAAAAGCGCAACGAAGGAATCCAAAGCCATTTACGAATGTTCCAATTGGTTTTTGGAAAATCGTCAGGTTTCCACCATTTTCCTTTTTCGATTACCAACACTTTGTACCCTTTTTCACTTAACCTCAAGGCTGAAACCGAGCCTCCAAAGCCCGAGCCGATAATAACATAGTCGTAACTATTGCTTACAATATCTTTCATGGAGTAAAGGTTTTCAACAAATATACTTTATTTTGGGTACGTACGAGAAAATCAGACAGGGGTTAATTCTGACCAAATAAAATGTTCAGCGAACATCTTTAATCCTCCGGGGTTCAGCCCGGAGAAATTAAGTCATCCCGATTACTGTTCAAATGTGCTATCCGATAGGTGAGAGACTGTCTTACAAACCACACTAACCTTTCCGGTCGCCATCGCACCTGCCCGCTTGCCTGCTGGAGGCAGGCTTCAACCGAAAAAGGTTGTGCGTTCTCACACCTGCCGGTTATGCTCCCCGGGCTAAACCCCGGGAGAGAAGGGATGACTACTCCTTCACAATCTTTAAACTCCCAACCTCTTTTCCTTCAACTCTAAGCACTACAACATACACGCCGGCGGACAGGTAATTGCCGGTATCATCTGTTCCATTCCAGAAAATTTTACAGCTGCCGGCAGGTTGTGAGCCGCTTTGCAGGGTTTTTATAAGCAGGCCGGCGTTGTTGTATATTTCGATATTGATATGGGCGGGGTTGTCCCATTTGGCGGAGATGATGGTTTGAGTGGTAAAGGGATTGGGCGCTGCCGTAAGCCCTAGAATTTGTTGTTTGGCATTTGGAATTTCTTTAGTGGAAACGGTAGGGTTCCACTCGTAAGCACCCATATCTATCTTGCCGTTGAAGATGCGGGGATTGCCGGCAAGGTCGGTATCGGGCATGTGGTCGAGGATAAATTGGGGCAAATCCAATGTGCCGGCATCAATGCAGGGCGACTCATCCGAAAGGTTGTAAGGAAACTCAGCTCCGCCGTAAAACAACGGGTCGGTGTCGAGGTTGGTTGTGTCGTAGTACAAAACATTGTTGCCGGTTGTAATTTGTATGTTTTCTTCGCCACCATCAACGAGGGAGTGATAGATACTTAAATAATTTGTTTCATAGGAAGCCACATTAAACATGTATATTTCAGCCGGAACATTATTATAAAGTATTGAATTGTAAATATCCGTTGCAGCATCATCAACTACCCCTATATTGCCCCCATCTTCATTTTCGGAATAATTATCAGCAAGGGTGCAATTTACCAAATAGGTTTTTGCGCCATCAACTGTTAATATTGAAACAGTAGAATAACCAGGGTAGTCACCTCTTAAATTTTTAGCAAATAGTGTATTTGTTATTATTGTATTAATGGATATGGGTGAGAAGGGATCCGTACCCATTGTAACCACCCCTCCTCCGGAATAGAAACCCTGGTCGTCACGAATAAATTTACAGTTGTTAATATAAAGTGTATCCATCAAGGGAGCTCCTGAACGAACTGCTTTACCGCCGAAATTATTTAAAAACTCAACATTGTTTAGCGAACAGTTGTTGGTTCTGGCAAATTTAACGCAACCTACCAAATCACCTGTATTATTAGTAAATAGTAAATTATTCAATTCAACATTAAAATTAAAAGTCAGTTTAAAGGAGCCGGTAGGGTTTGGCATAAAATAATTATTTCCATTACCATTTTGTAAAGTGAGATTAAAAATGTTATAATTTTTGGCTGAAGGGATTCCGTTTAAATGAAAATTGGATTCTTCTGCATCCAGAATGGTTGAATCGCATGAGGCTCCTTTCAGGGTTATATAGCTTTTTAAACTAAGCGGAAACATTTCGCCCGAAGAGATTGAATAGGTTCCGTTTGCAAGATGAATTGTATCGGGTGAAACAGTGTCGGAAGCCATTTTTAACAAAGCATAGCTAATGTTTTTTAATGCACTGTCAGGTGTTAAACCACTGTTATTATTATTACCGTTTGGAGATACATACAAATCATCGAATGTTTGTTCTATTTGATGATGCAAAATATGCATGTGGATACTTTCGTTCGTATATACATCTGGAAAAACGTAATAATAATCGGGGTTTTGCACGGTAAAGGTGTCCACATAAACCTCCATTGATAAGGTATCAAACTTGTATATATCGGTGCCCACTGCTGCATAGTTCTCGTAAATGTTGCAACGGTTTATGCTATCAAAAGTTACTGTTCCTTGTAGCACTAATATTCCACCACCTCTACCATAAGCCTGGTTGTGGGTTATGGTTACGTTGGATAATGTTACATTGGAATAATAAACATAAATACCACCTGCGTATTTTTTTGATACATTGTTGTGTATATAACAATTGCTGATAATTGCATTAAACCCGCTTATAAACAATCCTCCTCCATGATTATTTCCTTCACCGTTTCTAAATGTAAAACCGTTAATAACAACATCGCCAAACCACTTTGTTGTTAAACAACTACCAATATTGTTACCATCAATAATTGTTTGGTACATATAATTTACATCTCCCGTTGTTAATGTCAAACTGCCAAGGATAATGGATTTTTCATATATCAATACATTTTCCACATAAATACCTGGCCAAACCAACACCGTATCGCCGTTTTGGGCACTGTCAACGGCTGCCTGTATGGTTGTAAAGTCGCCGGTACTATCTTGTTTAACGGTGATGGTTTGGGACCTTAGTAATATGGGAAGCAAAACAGTTAATATGATGGATAAGGTTTTCATTTCAGAGGATTTTATTTTTTCCATTGATGCTTCAATTTATCCGCCGTGTCATTCTGAGCGGAGTCGAAGAATGACACACTTCGACTCCGCTCAGTGTGACATTTACTCAGTGTAACAACATTATTTATTAACTACAAATCTTTTAACAGCAGATTGATTACCAGTTGATACCCGTAACAGGTAAATACCGTTTTTAAAATGTTGTGTGTTAATAACATTTTGATGCATTCCGGCCGTCAAACGGTTTTGCAGGTTTACTACCTTTTTACCTGTAACGTCGAATACTTCAAGAATGGTGTTTGCATCGATGCTTGTTGTATATTCAACGGTTAACCTGTTTTGTGCAGGATTGGGATAAACCTTTAAAGTAAAATCATTGTCATTATTTACAGGACTAACCGTTTTTTTCTGTTTAAACGAAACAAAAAAGCGGTCTTCGCTTTTGCGGTTAACAACCACACCTTTATACCAATTTCTCAAATGACGGTTATAAACATAATAATTATCTACTATATGTTTATTTGTTGACTTGTTGCCATAATACTTTTGAAAAGTAATGGTATCATTATTGTTTTCAACATAGGCACGAATAACCGTCATGGTATCGTCAGAAGATAGTGCGGTAGCGCCTATACAACTGTCTGCCACAAACGCCCCAATTTCCTGAGGATGGTCACCACTGTCAAGTTCAATGGAAACAGGTTTGTAATCCTCTTTCTCTTCATAAGTATAATAGTCGGGGCTTAAATCTTCTTCTAAAGGGGGAGGGTTCCCAAAGGTGTTCCACTGAAAGTTAAAGATTTCGTTGTCACCTTTTAGAACAACCATATCGCCATACTTGATGGTAGTGTTGTTGTTATCGCATTGCCAAAAAGGTTCAATTGTACTCGATCCTCCGGGTCCAAAATGATCATAAGTTTTAACACATGTCCAATCCTGATGTTTAATTAAATTCAATTCATCGGCAGTGGCACCCAACGCTTCAAAAATATCCTGCTCCTGATACAACCAATAGCCAATCCAGTTTTCTTTATCGGCATAAAGTTTATTGATTGATGCCGAAGGCGAAAGCACGTTGCCGTGAAGATAACGTTTTATCTGCTGATTGGGGTTGGCATTGTATTGTAACGATAACTTGTAACCAAGTGTTGATTTAATGTATTGTAAGTCCTGACCGGAATCAGGCCATACCATACCAGTGTAATAGTTATATTTACTTTCTGTTGCTCCCAACGGCAGGCTTCTAAGGTAACTACTATCAGTATAGTTATATGGATAAGAACTCGGCACAATATTATCACCTCCCAGCACATCATTAACCTGCGTTGCGTTGTTGTTGGCAAGGCGAGGGAAAGAAACCCAGGTAAAGCTTTCGTTGGTATTGCCTACAGGGTTTAAGGTAAGCTGCTCATCGGGCGTAAAACTTACCACACTCACATTGGAATGGGCGCCGTTGGGGAGGTAGATTTTGTTTTGATAGGGGTCGATGTAGGGGGTTGTGAGGTTGTAGTTGTAATAGTGGTAATCGGGATTGTTGTCTAAATCGGGGTAGTAACTCCTGTTTTGAGGATAGGCGCCATTGTTTAACTCTATATAACCTTTTAAACGGTCATTTCCCTGAGCATTGGGGTCATACTCCATTAACAGGGATGGTTGTGCCCCCAACTTATTGTTATCAAACTTGGTATGAAGGTATAACAACCCGTTGTAAGGATTAAAAAACAGGGAAGAGGCCTGCCCGTGATAGCTGCCGATTTCGTTAAAAACAAGTGTTTTGTTGTCGTAGTATATTTCGTAAATAATTACCTTCCTATCCATTTTGCATGTGGTATCATCATTTACGGCATCCTCAAATCCATACATTTTATCATTATAGGGGTCATAAACAATATCGTTTAGCTTTTGTGATGTTACTGAAGGTAATAATAAATCATTATAATCATATACCTTTAATGTTTTGGAAATAATAAACATCTTATCTTTAAATTGTGAGTTGTCGGTTAAAGCCATTGATGAAGGGCATATAACTTTGCCGGGAAAGTTTATCTGAACAGTAGTGAGTGAATCAAGGTTAACCAATTTGCCTTTATTTTCGTTATTGGTGGTGTCAAAATCAAACATTGAATTGTACATGGTATTGTAAGGCTGAAAAGTATTTTCCTGTGCCATAAGCGTGGCATATACATTGTCAATATCTTTTGCATAACAAAAATGCATGCTGTACCAGGTAACAGTATCGTTTGGTGTATCAATGGAAATTGTATCGGCTTTAATAAAACTATAGGTTTTTGCATTATAAATAATTACCACAGGAGATGTTGTGGTATCATCATATTTCATGTTGGCGGCAACATAAAGTTTGCCCGAAGACGAAATATACATCTCCTTGGGGTATTGCCATTTACTGGCTCCATAGGCTAGCATTATTGTATTATCAAGCGTGTTGTCATCGGCATTAAATACTTTTATTACGGCAGAGTTGGCACCAAAATCGGCATTCTCGGAAACCAAAAATTGACGGGTAAACGGATTATAAATACATCCGCCAACTGCTTTGTCAATGTTGAGGTTTACAACGGTTTCATCGGTTTTGTCGTAAACATATAATCCCATTTTTTGGGCTTCGGTGGTACCATAACAATATATTTTGTCGGTACCTGCATCGGAAACAAGATTATAAAAAGGAAAAGAGTTTTTGATGTAAGTTGAGGTATTTGGTGAACTGTTGTTAAATGATACCAACCCATTGCCAAATAAGTTAACAATATATGATTTGGAGATACCTTTTGCACCTCTCATAAAAAAGTTGTTTTCATACCCGCTAAATACCGAACTATTTGGATAACTACCATCTGATTGATTATAAGTAAATTTTATAATTTCATCTTTTTTACTTATTAATATGTTGTTCTGATCTATTGTTAATAGCTTAAAAGAGGCATTAATGTCATATTCGGAAAAAGATTCGGACTTGTTTGTATTAATTATTTTGTTTGCTGAAGTGCTAAAAGTATTTGTTAAGGCATCAAAATTAAATACAGCAACATCGGATAAACCTGTTTGCATTAGCTCCGAAGTATCAGGAGCGTAGCTGACAATCATGCTCTCGGAACCGGTTAAAAAAACAGCATCCAGTATTTGTTTGCTCGGAGAGTTGAGTGTTTGATATGTTATGGAGCCAGCATTGCTGTTATGTTCTCCGTCAATTACATATATTTTTGGTGTCTTACCCTGTGCAAGTGAAGCGCTGGGATAACGGTAAGGCAATGCAATGATTTTATGTATATTGTTCTCTTTTACATAAAGCATCTTGCCAAACTTATAGTAGCCAATATTGCTGTATATTGATGTGTCAACAAGTATTGAATCCACTACGCCAACAGCAGTGTTTTCCGGCGCAATGTACCAGATGTCTATTTTGTTTAATTTTGTAAGGTAAAAATAGGTTGTATCGTTTACAACATCACCATTATAGTTAAATTCCACATCCGAAATATTAGCGTCATAGTAGTTCGTTTCTCCGGATAAATAATCACTATAAATACTATTAATTGTATCTCCGTTGTTTATATTGATATTATAAATAACAAAATACCTGTTGTTGTAATGAAAATTCCCTGTACAACATTTATTGGTATTTCTGCCTTTGATTAACCAGTATAATCGATGATGAAAATTATCATATTTTATGATGTTAACGTTGTGCAACGGTTTAAAATCGTTGATATATTGTCCAGGTGGCGTTATAATCTTTTCTATAGTTAGTGTGTTAGTACTTATTCTTACAATATTTAGCGAAGGGGTTACGGCATAAACATTAGTATCAGCACCATCTGTTTTAACCGTCATCATATTTACATCATCATTCCATAGCCGTTTATCATAAAGCTGAGGCATAAATTTACCAAAAACCTCAGTACTGTAATTGGAAATATTTCCAAAGGGAATATGTGTTAAAAAAGAGCCGTTGCTCTCGTTATAAACAAGAATTCCTGCTGCCGTATAGGCAAATATTTTATTATTGGCATATACAACATCTATTATTGCGTCTCCTTTAGAGTCACCGGACGGAACAGAAATGTTTTTTTCAAATGTTACGGTTTGGGATTTAATGGTTGGTGTTACCAAAGCAAAAAAGAGGGTAATAACTCCTAAAAAAATATTTCTGCTATTATTAAATTTATTTTTCATTGTTGGTTTTTTTATGGTTGATAAAATAATTATTTTGTAATAGTTTTGTTTTTACAAAGGCGGGTAAACCTCTTTCCTATTTGTAAACTCTACAGTTACGTAAAAACTAATTAACTTTATGGTTGAGGTAAATTTCATGGCTGCTTAGTATGGCATAAAGGTAAAAAGAAATTTTGAAATAAAGTTGGAAGAAAGTTATGGAGGGTGTTCTGTTTTAATGGTATTTATATTTTGATTCTTCATTTTTTTATTCCTTTTTTTCCTTTTTAGTGTACGGCTGGATTTGACTGGTTGCTAA
>JALVAQ010000142.1 GCA_027011095.1 Bacteroidales bacterium | reverse complement strand
GCAGTCAATGCTGTCGCCGGGCAAAAGATGTTTTAATGAAACCGGTGAGCGAACACCATCAACAGTTACATAGGCATCGTAATAAAAGGGTGCCACGCCCACGTTTTTAATGTTTACCACCGAGGAGTCCTGTTTGGAGAGAAAAGATGTAACTTTAAACAAGTATCCGGAAGCCATGGAGGCTTGTTTGATGCGCTCGGGAGTTTGATACAAAGCCTGGTCGTTACCAATGATAAAGGTGATATGAAAATCGTTGGCAAAAAATTCAAAGGGTTTGCCATAGGGGCCATCGGGATAATCGAGTACATGGCGCTGGTCGTAGTCGGTGTAGTAGCTAAACTCCCCTCCTGCCGGTGCAACCTTGTAACGGTTTCTGTCGAAAAAGTTCCAACTTTCGGTATTGTACTCACCGGGTTCGTCAAAGCCTTCGTGCATAAATGAGTCGTCGAACAGCCCGAATTGTATGTCCAATACATCAGGATCCGTATAGAAAGGCGTATAAGGGGGGTCATTGTCGATGGAAGCGGCATCAATGGAAATCATGAAGGGTGTTTGGACGAAGGTGGTGTCGAGATGTCTGAAAAAGGTATCCTGAAAGGCAATGGAGGGAAAAGTTTGCCCCAGAATAAACGGACCATCGTAGATGTGATATTCAGCCCACAGGCCAAATCCCACTTCCACAAAAGCCAAACGGGGGTCGTTATCGTAACGTTGCGCAAATTGGGTGTAAAAATCAAGGGTAAAATCCTTAAGCTCCTGGTTTGTCCAGTCGGGAAACCAGGTGGTCTGGCCTTCGGATATTCCTTCGGTTTCGTGGTAATCGGGCAGTGCCTTAATATAATCGGGCACCGATGTTTGCTTACCCACATAAACATACCTGAAACGAAAGACAGCCTGATGGTGCCTCGAAGCAATATCGTTGAGTTTGTTTTCAACATAGCTCCAGTCATACTCGCCGGCACCGTCCACCACTTTGTTAAACAGCATGTACGAAAACTCCAATGAGGTGGCATCCTGAATTTTATTCTGATACTGACCCTGCCAAAATACAATCCCTGTCATCGGTTGTACATGCCGGGGCACACTGTTAACGTGTATTTCGGTAAAATCATCTCGTTGAGCCATCAGGAAAAGCGGCATCAGGAGAAGGAGTAAAAAACGGTGTTTTAATTTCATCTTAAGATTATTTTATGAACTTGTTTAAAGTTTTCTCTTTATTCCTGTACTATATAATTCGTATAATCCATGTATTCCGATAGCTATCGGAAGTGGATAAAGGTCATCGGATTTGAAGGATTTAACGGATTATCCATATTTAATTCTATCACAATACTCATTCCCAATAGCATGAGCTTTATTGTTTTGCCATTATACTAAATTAATCCTCATCATCAAACGACAAAATTAACATAGAAACCAATGCCAGCACCATGCCTGTTAGCACAATGTTGTTTGGGAAAACAGCATACAAAATCAATGAAATTATAATGGTTATTACCGGAGCCACCGCATTGGTAAGCGGGCTTACAATAATGGCTTTACCGTATCTAAAGGCATACACAATGGTTAAGGCACCAATGGAGTTGAGTATTTGAATAAGAAATGCCAGTCCGGGTCCGTTAAATCCCCAATTAATATCTTTTGAAAAATCAGTCATAAACACAGCTATAACAGAAAGTGCGATACCCGTAAGGGTCATATAAAAAAAGATGCTTTCAGCCGACATGGTTTTATTTGCCTTGCGCATATAAAATGCCTGTAAGCCCCACGCAAAAAATACAATCAAAGCATAAATCAGCCAGGTATAGTTGGCGGGGCCGTCTTCGGGTGCCTGATAAGACAGCAGTGGAATGGCGGCCAATGCGATAACAATGCCCGTCCATCCTTTCCATCCGGCACGCTCTTTTAATACTATTGTTGACAATATGATGGTTACCACAGGCGAAAGCGAGATGATAGGAAATATCAAATAAGCCGGCCCGGTAACAATGGCTTTCGACAACAAGGCCAACTGCCCTCCTGCTCCAAGAAAACCAATCAGAAGCCCGTAAAACAACGATTTTTTATCGGTTTCTATTTTCCAGTTAACCTGCTTTAAGGCAAAGAATGCCGGGATAATCATGGTAAACGACCAAATAACATAAATTAAAGTTCCCGGAAAACCATTCTTTTCGGGAATTTCACTAAAAGCACCCCAAACACCCCAGAAAAAAGTGGTTATCAGTGCGTAAACCAACCAATGTTTTTTACTCATAAATTTTCGCTTTTAAAAAAACCCGGAACTTCTGCCGTGGCAAAAGCCCGGGTCATCATTAACCAAAAAATGAACACTTGAGATATTATAATTCCTTACTATCATTGTACCACTACTTTCTGCATCAGTAATGTATGGCGTCCGGTAACACTTATTAAATAGATGCCTGCCGACAGTTTTGACGCATTAAAATCAATATTTTTTTTATCGGTAACACTCCCTTTAAAAAGTGTTGATATTTTTTTACCTGACAAAGTAATTATATCAACCGTTACCCTGTCGGGTGATTGAAGTGCAATGCTTATTACCGACCTGTTTTTAACGGGAACCGGGAAAACAGTAATGGAACCGCTGTTCCGGGCAATGCTGTTTATGCCTGTAACACCGGGTCGCATCCACATGGTTTGGGTATAGGGCGAACGCAAAATATCCTTATGCGAAAACATCCTGTAATAATAAACATGAGCGCTGTCAACATCGTTGTCAAGAAAATAGGACTTGTTGCTGTTTAAAACGGTTAATTGGGTAAAATGGAGGCTGTCGTCAACCGAACGCTCAATAACATACTTATCCGGATTGCTGCTAAAACTCCATTTAATCCTGATACGGTGGTAAGGAATTTCGGAAGAGACTTTTAGTTGAAAGTTTTCCGGTGCTTCAAGCACATCGTATTTTAAAAACGGAAACTCATCGCCATTGCCCCAAACCTCTTTACCGTTGATATATGAAACGGCAGTTAAATAGTCGATGCTGTCAAAACCGATTTGATTAAGTTTTAAACCTGCCTCCAAAAAGCCGGCAGAGCCATAGGAAGTAATCAGGTTTTGAAAAACCCAGTTGTCGTTTTGATTTTCAAAAAGAGTATCGTTACTGATTTTATATTCAAAACCCGTTGCTCCGTCCAAATTAAAATAGAGTTGGTAATTACGGATTGTATCGCCTTCCATTTCAAGACTGTAAAAAATAGAATCGGCAGTATTAAAAAACCGGACAGATTGAATCCGCGGTTCATCAATTAATCCTGTAGCCACGGGTTTACAAAGGTTCCAGTCGGTGGAATCACCATTTAATTTTATATCGATGTACTCTTGGGTATTAGATTCCGCAGTAATCTCATGCTCAAAACCGCCACTCAATGAACGATAGTTACCGCTTACATACGAAGCGGAGTAAATATAGGTTTTTGACGGGTCAACCTCTTTATCCTGATAGCTGATTACGTTGCTGGCAAACAAGCCGAGTGTGGTTGCTGCAGTTCTGCCGCCAGCCTCCGGCTGACATCTGTACAACTCAATAAGCCCGTTTTCATCCTCAAGATTTCTGTTCCAAAAAACAGTATTGGTATTGCCTTTGTTTTGAACTTTAACGTAAGGTACCGTGGTAATTTTGTTTTTCATTGCTTTGGCAGCGGGCAAATTCACATCAGGGAGATAGTCTGTTCCACTGAGTACTCTTAAGCCATAGTAGTCACTCAATGAAACCTGGTTTAAATTGCTCAAAGCGATGGCCAGTTCTTTTATTGAATCGTTGGCTGCATAATCGGGCAATGCTCCCTGCAATTCCTGCCACTCCCCCGTAGTGCTATAAAAAAGTTTACAACAGGTAATTTTATAATCGAACCCGTCTATTCCTGTTTCCGTATTGTTGTCGGCATCAACAAAAACAGATGTTTCTTCGCCCATGCCTGTTCCCTTTATCATAAAGTAAAGTGAATCGGATGTGTTCCAGGCTTTTAGGATTTGTGCATTTTGATTGTGGTTTTGGTAAACTATCGGATAAAAACGCCACTCCGTATCTAATCCGTCAACCATAAAATCAGGATTGTAGGGTAGCACAATATCTTTTTTAGCAAAAAAATCGGCACCCGTGTAATAGGATGTTGTATTGTTTGATACCGTTAACAAGTGATTAAGCTTGTTGTAGCCGGTTACCGAATCCCAAACCCCTTGGTTGGCCATGCGTATGGAATAGGAAGGGTTGTTGTTAAGGGTTGTATGGGCATCTACTATTCTAAAGAAAAGTTCGTAGTCGTCAGGTACCATTAATTGGGGTAAGCCGTAACTAAGGTCAAGGCTGATGGTATCGTCAATGGGCCAAAAACGAATGTCGCCGTTAATAGTGGCGAGATAGGTTTGTTTATTGCTTTTACCATGCAAGATAATTTCGGCATTCATGGGGTTAACCGGATTGGCAAAGCCTTCGTTTATCATTTTTAACTTAAACAAAAAAGTTCCACCGGGATTTGAACTTTGGGTATAATCGCCATCAATCATTTTAAACCTGTAGCCCAGTTTTTTTTGTATCTCAGGGTAGCAACCTTCATCAATCCAGTCGCCGATAACGCCCTGATGGTAATCACGGTTCAGGTAACTCCAATGGAACCGTTTTAATTCTTTTAATGCGTTTTCGCAATGCGAATACCCGCTTTGTCCGCAGGTTTCTCCGCCAATTACCGTATATTTTGTATCCTCGGCAAGATAGGGTTTTTGAACTGTGGTATCGGTGTAGGTTCCCACGTCAGATGCACTGGCTAAAAAGCAGTCGTTGTGGTGAGAAATTCGAGCTACCGGTGTATTGGTATAAGCTTGGTTGATGGTAACAGGATTGTAACTCTCTTCATCTAATAAATGCCTTTTATAATATGGTGTTCGTACGTTAACCATAATTTCCGGAGGCAGATCACTCAGTAGCGAATCGACCAACGTGCGGCGGTCTATCCAGTTTTGTTCGGTAATGTTTCCGGGGCTGGCCGAAAAATAATCGGTGTAGTACCATTCGCCCCAGGCGCCTATAAATCCGGCTTGAAAGGTAAAGATAACATCGCTGTTTTCACGAAGGATTGGTTCAAACTGTTTAATATGCATCAAAACGATGTTTAAAGGGGCATCGCCGTACGGTTTTGATGTTTTAGCCGTATAACGGAATCGTAAAATAACTTTTAACCCGGCCTGACGCAAAGTGTTTAAATCGCGTCTGATATTCCATAAATATCCCACCGGAATTTTTGTGTCCCGGTATTCATCAATATGATACTCGCGCAATACAAGTGTGATTCCCTCATCAGGATAGGTCTCCAGTGTACCAAGCTCAAGCTGATCGTCGGCGTGATAAAATCCTCTTCCAGGGTTGGGAAAATTACTATCGTCAGCAGCGTACGAAACGTGCGTAAGGGTTTGTGCTGAACAAGTGCCTGAAACAAGCATAAGAGCTAGTAATAAAGCGGCTAATTGTTTCATATTAGCGAGTTAAATATTGATTTACTAAAAAATAATAACAGAGTGACTACCGGATTACGCCGGCAGCCACTCTTGAAAAAAATTACCCAAACAACTATTTCATTTCAAATTGAAAGTACTTTTTGGCAGGGCCACCTTCAACGGCTCCATCAGGAGCATATCCGATTTCAGCCCAGTCGCTATTGCTAATAAAAGAACCCATTGATACTACATCATTATTCAGGGCACCATCGCCAACGGTAGCTCTTTTAAAGCCAATTTCAAAAGCAATGTTATTGCCAACCTGTTTCATGGTTCCTTTTACGATTGATCCGGCAGGAAGTTGTTTTTCTTCCCAAGACCATTCTCCGGCACCGGGAGTTCCTGTATAACTCAATGCAAGGGGAGCTGTTTCAGGATCGGTAATTGGGGCAATCTCAACTAAGTAATCACCACCTGACTGAGTCCAGTGCCATGATTTATAACCAGTTGTGCTATCGTTGTCAAAGTCAAAAAAGATGTCGTATTGATATACGTTATCAAGACTTCCTTCCCACTCAACATAGGCATATACAAAGTCGGCATCGTACTCATATTTAGCAGAAACCATTACACCGGCATCGTCTCCCAAAGGAACAACAAACTGTTCTTCAGTAACTGCATCCCAGTCATCTAACGTACCATCATCCAATTTAATTCTACCTTTACGATCAACATTTATTTTTGTGGATACTTCATGTTTTCCACCGTTTTGATCGGTTACTGTTAATTTAACAGTGTATTCACCTTTTGAAGCGTAGGTGTGAACCGGATCTTTTTCAGTGGATGTTTCGGTATCGCCAAAATCCCATGCATAGGTTACGGGAGGGGTAACATCCGATTCGTTGGTAAAGGTAACGGTTAATCCGTCAGCCACAAACGAAAACAGGGCATCGCCTGTAATAGTTGGTGGCGGGTTGTCTTTTTTACAGCCTGTAAAAACTACTGCTGTAATGAGCATTAATAATGCTGCTAAACTTGCATAACTTGTCTTTTTCATAATAATAAAGATTTGGTTAATAAAAAAATTAATAAAACATCTATGGATTTTGTACACATAAATCATTGGCTAATATCTCGTCTGCCGGGATATAATATAAAACAGAAGGATCATTCCACGGAATCACCAACTCGGGATAACCGGTCGGTGGATTGTTGGGGTCGATATCGGGCACCTGAATGCCTTTAATATGATATCCCCAATATTTACGAACTATATCGCGATGGTTTCTAACGAGGTCGAAAATACGCTGTCCTTCAAAAGCCAGCTCAATGCGGCGCTCTTCAAGCACCACATCCAAAAGGGTTTTTCCGGACGGTACCGAAGTATAAAGTGAACCTTCAAGGCCTCTGTTTTTTCTTATTTCGTTTACATCAGCAAGGGCTTTTGCTTCGTCACCCATTTTGGCATAAGCCTCGGCACGGTTCAAATACATTTCAGAAATACGGAACATAACCGGTGAGCTAAGATTGGGATCGCCATCCTGAAACGAGAATTTGGTGATGTAAAATATGGGAATGCCGTTTTTGGTCATCACCGTACCATCATCTTTGTATAGCGTGTCGATGTATTTCCATCTAACATCTTCCAAATGTTCAGCCATTACTTTTCTTAACGATTCCGAGGCAAACTCTTCGCCCCATCCGCTGTTTCCATCACTGTAAATCATTGATGCGATGGAGCCGAATTTACCGCGGTTATCCTGCTGTGTATAAGCAATCAGGAAAATAGTTTCGTCGCTGGCAATGGCGTTGGGAAAATAGGTTGGAAACGAGGAAGCAGGCTCAATGGTAAACGCTCCTGAATTAATCACCGAATCGGCGTAGGTAATTGTGTTTGCATTGTCTTCAAGATAAAGATATACCCGCGAAAGCAAAGCCCAGGCAGCAGCTTTGGAGGCAAACTCTTTACCGCGGCTACTGTTCATCAACGAAGCAGCCATTTTAGCATCGGCAATAACCTGATTGTAACTTTCGGTAACTGTGGCTCTGGCTTTTTTTGTCGGTTCATTGGCAGTGGTTCTGAGAATAATACCGGGATCACTGTCGGGGTTTCCTACTGTGGGCAAATTGGCGTAAAACTTTAACAGGCTGAATTCAGAAAAAGCCCGTAAAAAATAGTTTTCTCCAAGAATCTGATTAACCTCGGGTGTGCGTTCTATTTTGCCGCTGTTTTCAACAATATCGATAACCGTATTGGTTCCGCTTATCATTTTATAGGATACATACCAAAAAAATCTGGAGTTCGACTGGTCTGGTGAATGGGTATAGGTAAAACTGTAATATAACGGATCGGTGGTTACCTGGCCGCAAACAATATCGTCGGAAGCAAAATCCGACATCTGAAAATATTGACGCAGGTAAGCGTTGTTATCATCGATAAAACCGCTAAACTCAACCTGATTTTTAAACAGTGCATACACCCCATTGGTAACATTGATGATACCATCTTTGGTTTCTGAAAGTGATTCTGTTGATATTTGGTCACGTGGCGCAACATCCCACTTTGTACAAGAGGAAGTAACCGCCAAAACAAACAACAACACAACTGATTGTAATATATTTTTAGTTTTCATGGTCATGGGTATTAAAAGTTAAAATTAACATTGAAAACATATTGGTGGTTGTTCGGATATTTAAAATCCGACACCCCTGGCATAGACCAATCTCCTTTTGATAAGGTAACCTCAGGGTCTTGTCCCCAGTAGTTGGTCCAGGTATAAACATTGTCGGCTCGTAACGAAACAACGACATTTCTCATTTTAATGGCAGAACTCCACTTTTTAGGAAGGATATAACTTAACGAAATGTTTCTGATTTTAATAAAACTTCCGTCTTCAAGATATCTTGATGAGTTTTCGGTGGAAAGCTCAGCATTTTGCATGCTGGGATGGGTGGCAATATCGCCGGGACGTTCCCATCGTTTCCAGTCGCTTTTTGGAACAATGGCATTGATGTATGGCTCATGGCCGTCGTTATCCATAAAACGATTGGTATAATTGTAAATATCGTTACCGTATTGGTAAGCTGCACTGGCATAAAGGGTAATTCCTTTCCAGGTAAGTGATGTGGAAGCTCCCCCCACAAAATCGGGAAGCGCTTTACCCACTTCCTGCGGAGTAGCTTCCTTGTATTTTGATGTTGGTTCTTTTGAGCCATCGGCATTTACCTTTTCCCACAGCGGCGCTCCTGTTTCGGGGTCAACACCCAACCATTTTGGTAAGATAAAGGTGTAGATGGAGGCATCGTTGCGATAAATTTGCGAAACGCCATTTACCGTTGAGTAGAACGGATTTTCGATGCCTGACAAGATGTTGCTGTTTTTGGCAAAGTTAATACCGATGTTCCATTCAAGCGATTTGGTTTTAACGGCAATGGCATTCAGATTAAGCTCAATCCCTTTGTTTGTAACTTTTCCGGCATTTTCCCAACGATGTTCAAAGCCCTGCGAAAGCGGCTGGGCAACCAGCACAATTAAATCGTTGGTAACGTTGTTATAAAGGTCGAGGGTAAGGCTGATACGCTGAAAGAAGCTCATATCGATACCAAGGTTAAACTCGTTGGTACGCTCCCATGTTAAATTGTAGTTTGCCAACTGATAAGGGATGGCAGCGGGATTGTTGTTGTACTGCGAGCTGAGCGAAAACAACCCCATAAAACGCGATGCACCAATGTCGGGGTCTCCGGTAACGCCGTAGCTTGCTCTCAGCTTTAACATATCCATAAAACTTACATTATCCTTAAAAAAGGTTTCGTTACTAACCAGCCACGAAGCAGCCACACTTGGAAAATAGGCTGTGTTATGGTCAACCGGAAAGTTTGAAGTTTGATCGGCTCTAAACGATGCAGTTAAAAAGTAGCGCCTGTCGTAGTTGTAATTTATCTGTGAGATGAGTGAGTTGAAATACTCCAGAGTAGATGTGCCTCCAATCTTAAGCTCGCTGGAGGCTACCGACGGCACATCGAAACCTTCGGGAAGCCCTTTTCCTTCAACCCACATGTAATCGTTTGAACCTCCATTAATTTCAATACCGGCCAGTCCGGTTATTGAGTTTTTACCGAGGTCAAAATTGAACTTTAGCATGTTGGAAGTAATACCTCCCCACCAGTTATTTTGACGTTCGTGAATATATCCTTTATCATGAAACGGACCGGCGGCAACAGGTGATACAAAATCGTGTGACTTATCGGTGCTAAAGCTCAACCGGTTTGAACTGCTAAATGATAACCAGTTGGTAATGTTAACGTTTAAAACAAAGTCGTAATCCAAACCAAATCCCTTTGAATTGTGGTCGGAGTTTTCGATGGTATGAAAAGGATTAATTTTATCGCGCGACCACCACTTTCCGGGAGTGTTTCCATCAATGTACTTAATGGTTCCGTCGTCGTTATACGGATTATCCCAGGGCAATGCAAGATAGGTGTAATACATGTCCATATAATCGTAATAGCTTCCTCTGTTGGCATAAACATTAAAGTTGTTTTTCATGGAAACCCATTTGTTAAAATGATATTCAGTATTTAACCTGATGTTTACCTTTTCGTAGCCGGTATTTCTAAAGGTTCCTTTGTCGTTAAAATAGTTACCGCTAACAAAATAGCCAAATTTATCATTCCGGCCTGATGCTGACAGATGATATTGTTGAGTCATGGCGGGTTTAAATCCGTTGTTAACCCAATCATAATTTTGCGAAGCTAGCTCACGCGGATAATATTGATAGAATTTAATTTTATCAATTTCGTGTGTTTCGGGGTCGCGGTACAGCTCGCTGCTCCAGTCGTAGAACTGCTGCCCATTCATCATTTTCAGGTTTCCCTGGTCAGCAGTTTTCATCCCAACGCTGGCTTTAAAGTTAAACTGTGTTTTACCGGTAGTTCCTGTTTTTGTGGTAACAATAATAACTCCTTTGTTTGCCCGGGCACCGTACATTCCGGTTGCTCCCGCATCTTTTAAAACGGTTACCGATTGTACATCGTTGGGGTCAAACGATCCACCGATGATGCCGTCAACCACAAAAAGAGGCTCTTCGTTGCCGGGCTTAATCGTAGAAATTCCGCGAATTCTGATTTGAGAACCGCTTCCCGGCTGTCCTGATTCGCTAACAACCTGTACTCCCGAAACTTTGCCTTGTAACATGGTACCCACATCATCGGTGGTAACATCCAGTAGCTTGTCAGCATTTACAACCGAAACCGCACTGGCCACTTCTGTTTTTGTTTTGTTTGAATATCCCATTACCACCACTTCATCCATATTAACCACATCGGGCACCATGGTTACATTATAAGTTTTTGTAAGCGATTCAACGGTAAGCTCTTGTTTTTGGTATCCAATGTATTGAAAAACCAAAACATCACCTTTTTTAACGTTGATGGAAAATTTTCCATTGAGGTTGGTTACCGTACCGGTTGTTGTCCCTTTAATAACAACATTTACCCCGGGAAGGGTGTTGTTGTCTTCATCGAAAACGGTACCCGTAACCTGCGAAAAC
>JALVAQ010000141.1 GCA_027011095.1 Bacteroidales bacterium | reverse complement strand
ATATAGTGTAATCACCACAAATTGTTTACCTTATAAATAAAGTTGTAACTACAATACAGCTTTTAAATAAATAAAATCAAATGAAGCAAACCACAACCATAACAATGGCATTGCTGTTGTTTTTTTCGATAACTGTATCTGCGCAAATAACAAAACAGGCCTTAAAAAACGCCCCGCAAAAGGAAAAGACCTTTTTCGACATTCAAAAATCCTTTAATGATTATTGGGCACCCTATCATGTTAACAACGGTTATTATATCGAAAACGGAGTAAAAAAGAAAGCACCGGGATGGAAACAGTTTAAACGTTGGGAATATTACTGGGAACCACGTGTTAACCCTACCACAGGCGCCTTTCCAAAAGCTTCTGCTGCGGATATTTACCTTCAATTAAAAAGCCGTAGAACCGGCAGAAGTTCAAATGGCAACTGGACCAGCCTTGGTCCCTCCTCTTCCGCTGGTGGTTACGAAGGAATCGGGCGAATTAACTGCGTTGCATTTCGCTCAGGCGACAACAACACCTATTATGCAGGCACTCCTTCGGGCGGTTTATGGAAAACTACTGATAACGGTGGATCGTGGACAGTTCTTACCGATGATAATGCCGTACTTGGAGTAAGCGATGCGGTTGTTGCTGCGGGAGTTACTACTGCTACTGATACCATTTACATTGCCACCGGCGATCGTGACGGAGGAAGTATGTGGTCGCTGGGAAGCGGTAACTATAACGACAACAACAGCATTGGCGTATTAAAATCGGTTGATGGCGGTACCACATGGAGCACTACAGGGTTGAGTTTTAATGCAAGCGATAAAAAATCTATTTACAGACTTTTAATGGATCCCGGCAACCACAATACACTTTATGCCGCTACTTCTGACGGATTGTATAAAACTACGGACGGAGGTACAAGCTGGAGCCTTATTTCGGCATATTTGCTTAGAGACATTGAGTTTAATCCGGGAAATACCTCAATAATGTATGGCGGACATTCAATCGGTTATATTTACCGTTCAACAGACGGAGGAGTTAACTGGAGTACCGTTATAAATGAATATAGCAACAATGGCAGAAGGGTAAACCTTGCAGTTACGGCCGCTGATGCCACGGTTGTTTACGCAATCATGTCATGGTCAAACGGCGGACTATATGGAATTTATAAATCAACTGATAGCGGAGCGACATATAGCAAGGTTTATGACGGTACTGTTGCCGGAAACAACCTTTTAGACTGGAAAACAGACGGATCGGGAAGTGGCGGACAGGGTGGCTACGACTTAACCATTGCCGTGGATCCCACCAATGCCAATACGGTTTATGTGGGTGGTGTTAACAGTCACAAATCAACCGATGGTGGCGCTACCTGGACAGCAGTAAACTGTTGGACATCATCATCCACTTATAATAAAAACGGAGCACCTGTGGTTCATGCCGACAAGCACATGATGAAATTCAGAAGTTCGGATAACACGCTGTTTGAAACCAATGATGGTGGAATTTACTACACCACAGATGGTGGTGCAAACTGGTCAGACAAAACCAATGGTATGGTTCCAAGCCAGATGTATCGTTTGGGTGTTGCGGCAACCTCTTCCTCCGAAGTTATTACCGGCTTACAGGACAATGCAACCAAGTTGCTCTCCGGTGGTAGTTGGTCCATGGTAAACGGTGGTGACGGGATGGAATGCCTGATTGATTATTCCGATATAAACACGCAATACGCTACGACCCCCAATGGAAATTTACGAAGAACTACTGATCATTGGTCAAATTCAACCAATATTTCTGTTGGCACTGAAACCGGATATTGGGTAACCCCTTATACCATTGACCCTTCCAATAACCAAACACTGTACCTCGGGTTGGAAAATGTGTGGAAAACAACCGATCAGGGTAACAACTGGACAAAAATATCAACCATGAGTACCGCCAGTAAATTGCGTGCTGTAGTGGTAGCTCCTTCCAACTCTCAGGTTATTTATACCTCTGATCCCGACCAGGTTTGGGTAACAACCAATGGTGGTACTTCGTGGGCAGAAATAACAGGTACGCTGCCGGTTTCATCATCATCAATTACTTATATATCAGTTAAAAACGATGATCCAAATACAGCCTGGGTTTCTATGGGTGAATACAACTCTTACAGCGTATTTCAAACTACCGATGGAGGCAGCAGCTGGACAAATATTTCCGCCGGTTTGCCCCAAATTCCGGTGATGTGTGTTATTCAAAATACCCAAAATAGCTCGCAAACCGAATTATATGCCGGCACCGATGTTGGCGTTTATGTAAAAGTGGGAACGGCTAACTGGCAGGCTTTCAATAGCGGACTTCCCAATGTGGTGGTTAATGAACTGGAGATTTACTACAACTCTGCTTCCCCTTCACAAAGCAGGCTTAGGGCTGCCACTTCAGGCCGGGGCCTATGGGAATCGGAACTTTACTCTCCGCCGAATGCACCTCCCGTTGCGGACTTTTCTGCTGATATTCGTATTCCGCAAACTAGCCAAACAGTTACCTTTTCTGATTTATCAACTAATGCGCCAACTTCCTGGCATTGGAGCTTCACCCCATCAACCATCACCTGGCAAAACGGCACATCAGCTACCTCTCAAAATCCTGAAGTACAGTTTACTTCAACAGGAAATTATTCAGCTAAACTTGTTGTATCAAACAGTTACGGAAGTGATTCTATAATAAAATCGTCTTTTATCAGGGTAGATGATTATTGCGCGGCTTCAGGAAACGGCAACCGCTATATAGATGATATTGAAACAGGCTCTATTAGTAACAGCGGAACAGGAGATGATTATTATTCTGATTACAATTATTTATCAACGCAAATGAAGGTCGGTACTGCATATAATGTTTCTATACATTCCGTTAATGCTTATTACCATGATACTATTTCCTGTTGGGTTGATTGGAATCAGGATGGTGATTTTACGGATAACAACGAATTGTCTTTTGTTATTGCTGTTGAATACTATACAGAACAAAGAAGTATTACACCTCCAGCAGAAGCAGCTTTAGGTTTTACCAGAATGAGAATACGTTACAAAGAAGGCAGCTCTGCTGTACAGTCTTGTGGAACCTCAACTTACGGAGAAGTAGAAGACTACGCAATAGAAGTAATGCCTGAAGAAAATGTCTGGACAGGTACAACCAGTCAGTGGAACTCAGAATCTAATTGGTCCAAAAGCGTTATCCCCACTTCCTCATACAACGTAACTATTCCCTCCTCGCCTTCGGGGGGTAATTATCCCACCATTCCGGCAGGTTATACTGCCAATTGTAACAAGCTTACTTTACAGGGAAACGCCACCATTACAGTTAACGGAACGCTGAATGTGGAACAACAATAGTTCTGTCGTATAGGTTACCCGTCCTAACGTGCTGTTCAGCGCGGGCGGGCAAACCTGATCGAGCTTACTGAGTATCAGGGCTTACTGTGGTAGCGGAAGACAAAGTAGTTTCACAGCCGGAAAATACATGATTTGAGATTATTTTTCCTCAAAGTCAAATCCGGGGCGTTTAAAATTCATTACTGCTGGAAACTCTTTCAATATCCGGTTTCTGATGGAGGCCAGTGTAAACAGTATGGGCAAAATAGATTCCTGCTCATCGGTAAAAGTATTGTAAAAAAGATGCCACCCCACAAGCGACCTTTCAATAAACTCCACAATCAGACGGGCAGCACCGGTTGAGTCGTTGCCTTCCTGTTCGCCCAGCTCCTCTTTGCCTTTACTAAAAAAGGCTCTCGAGAGTTTTAGGTAAATTTGAAGTTGATACCGGAATACAACTTCAATCATGTTGTTTATTTCATCAATATTGTCAAAGGGAGCATCATCTGCAAGCTTCAATTCGCTAACAGCAAAATCTTCCGCACGTAACGGATATTTTTCGGCAGCTTCGTCAAACCAGTCGTCAACCTGGTCTTCATATTTTCTTCCCACCCGTAACACAGCGTTTGTTTTAGCTTCTCCCTGAAAAAGGTCGAACTTTTTGCGGGTATCAATAACTTCAATGTCCGATATGTCTTTATCATTTTTTAAGGCCAATTCTTCCACAAATTTCAAGGTGTTGGCAATCTTACCATCCACCTGTTTCCAAAACAACTGGTTCTCCCTGTCTCTCTTTTTTAACTGCTCGGCTCCCCCCTCAAAATAGGGTGCATAATTTCCACATTCCGAAGCAAGCGGGCAGCGTTCGCACCATCTGTCGCAGTAGTTAAAAATACCGTTAATATACTGTTTCATTATAATTTGATTTTAGCGCAAAAATAGAAAATATCCGATGAGAACCGCAATATTTAAAATTAGAAAAAATACGTACATTTGGCAAAATTTTCAAAATTACAATTATGGGATTATTAGAAGGAAAAACAGCTTTAATTACAGGCGCAGCAAGAGGTATCGGCAAAGCCATTGCCATTAAATTTGCCACCGAAGGAGCCAACATTGCTTTTAGCGATTTAAACCGTGACGAACACATGGAGATTACCGAGAAAGAGTTGCAAGCACTTGGTGTTCAGGCAAAAGGATATGCATCTAATGCAGCTTCGTTTGAAGGTAGTCAGGAACTGTCGGATGCCATTATGAAAGATTTTGGACGCATCGACATTTTAGTAAACAATGCCGGTATTACCCGCGATAACTTGTTGCTTCGCATGACGGAACAGGATTGGGATGCCGTTTTAACCGTTAACCTTAAATCGGTTTTCAACCTCACCAAAGCAGTGATGCGTGTTATGATGAAACAAAAGGGCGGCTCCATTATTAACATGAGCTCGGTAGTAGGTGTTAACGGAAATGCAGGGCAGGCTAATTACTCCGCTTCAAAGGCAGGAATGATAGGATTTACAAAGTCGGTTGCTCAGGAACTTGGTTCGCGCAACATTCGTTGCAACGCCATTGCCCCGGGATTCATTGAAACGGAAATGACCCACAAGCTACCCGAAGATGTTCGCGAAGCATGGATAAAAACCATCCCGCTGCGCCGTTCAGGAAAGCCTGAAGATGTTGCCAATGTTGCTACGTTTCTTGCTTCCGAGTTATCTTCCTACGTGAGTGGCCAGGTAATCAATGTATGCGGAGGCATGAGCACTTAGTTGAAAACCGGTTAACAAAAGTGCAACTATTCTCCTTTTATTCTACCTGAATAATTATCTTTGTTCATTATTATGAATTCACCCTTTATATTTGATACCAAAACAGTCAATTATATTATTGGCAACGGGGCACTGCAACAGGCTGAAAAACTTTTTGCTCAATACTCTTCCGTTTTTATTTTAATGGATGAAAATGTTGAAAAGTACTGCCTTGATGTTTTAATGAACGCCCTTCCCGATATTAAAGTCAGGGGATATATTAAGATTCCTGCCGGCGAAAGCAGCAAGAGTATCGAACATGCCATCCATATCTGGGAAAGCCTTACAAACCTCGGTGCAAGTCGCGATTCGTTGATTATTAATCTTGGTGGCGGAGTGGTAAGCGATATAGGCGGTTTTTGTGCTTCAACATTTAAACGAGGGTTAAAGTTTATAAATATACCCACTACGCTGCTTGCTCAGGTTGATGCTTCCATTGGAGGAAAAACCGGCATCGACTTTTTATCCTATAAAAATCAGGTGGGGCTGTTTGTTGACCCTAAGGCCGTGATAATTGACCCGGTATTTTTAAAAACACTGGAGTACAAATATTGGCAGTCGGGATTTGCCGAGGTTACCAAACATGCTTTAATAATGGATAAGGAGTTGTGGAAGATGCTGGGCAACAGAAAGTTTACCGAAATTGAGGAATGGAATAGCATCATTCAACGCTCGGCAAAAGATAAAATTGACATCGTACGTTACGACAAAACCGAAGCGGGCATACGCAAGATTCTTAACTTTGGACATACGGTAGGCCACGCCATCGAAACCTTTTATCTAAAATCGGGCAACCCCATCACCCATGGACAGGCTGTAGCTGCAGGAATTATTTGCGAAACCTGGATTTCGTCGAAAATGGTTGAACTGGAGTGTGAAAATGTGGAAGAGGTTATCAAGCGTATCGACCTTAATTTTGACAGATTGCAGTTTACCGAAAATGATATTCCCGAATTATTAAAAGAGATGCGCCAGGACAAAAAAATAGTTGACGGCGACATTAAATTCAGCTTATTACGCAAATTAGGCAAGGCGGTTCACGATGTTGGTAATGTTGACAGTGAATTAATTCGTGGCAGCCTTCTGTTTTATATTAACAACAAAAAATGTAACTGATGGAACCTGTCATTTTAAAAAACCGAAAGAAAACGTTTAGCGGTCATTTTATGTTAACCGGCTCGAAAAGCATTAGCAACCGGCTGCTTATTATGAAAGCCCTTTCGGGAAGTAATGTCAGGTTTGAAAATCTTTCAAAATCGGAAGATACCGAGTTGTTAAAATTTTATCTAAGCTTTTTAGATACCTGTGCCAACTCCCGCATTGCCATGATTGTGGACACCAAAAATGCAGGAACGGTAATGCGGTTTATCACGGCTTTTGCGGCAGTACGACAAGGCAAATGGTTGGTTACCGGCCATGAACGGATGAAAAAACGCCCCATATCACCTTTGGTAGATGCCCTGCGTGAACTGGGAGCCAACATTGAATATACCGAAGAAGAAGGGTTCCCTCCCATCAAACTTCTGGGACATCAGCTTCAAAGTACCGACATAACCATCGATGCACGTCAAAGCAGCCAGTTTGCTTCGGCATTGATGATGATAGCTCCTTATCTTTCGTACGGATTGACGATTAACCTAAAAGGAAAACCTGTATCGGAATCGTACCTGCACATGACAGCCCGCCTGATGCAACAGGCAGGTATTGATGTTGAATTGGACAGTCAATCCATTAAAGTTGAACCGGGTGAGTATCATCTAAAACCGGTATATATTGAACCCGACTGGAGTTCAGCCTCCTATTGGTACGAAGTAGTGGCTTTATCAAATGATGCCAGTGTTTTTATTGAGGGGCTAAAGGAAGACAGTTGTCAGGGCGACCATGTATTGTCAGAAATTTTTAATGATTTTGGAGTTGAAACTCAATTTACCGAAACCGGCATCAAAATTTTAAAAAAGGGGAAAGCCGTTAATGAGTTTAGCTATAACTTTAACAACAACCCCGATATTGCACCTACCGTATTGGTAACCTGTGCTGCCCTTGGTATTAAGGCTAATTTTAAGGGAATTAACCATTTACGACTTAAAGAGTCGGACAGGATTGAAGGCCTAACCACAGAGCTTGCAAAAATTGGTGCTCAGTTTAAAAAAAGTGGCAACAGTTTTATATTAACACCCGGCAAACCATTACAAACCATCAAAGAGGTTGATTTTGACACCTATAACGATCACCGTATGGCCATGAGCTTTGCTCCTCTTTCGATGTTGATAGATACCGTTAAAATTAACAATCCCGGTGTGGTTCGAAAATCGTATCCGGGCTTTTGGAAAGATTTGAACAGCTTTGGCATTTCGGTAACCATCCCCGAAGGCGTTTGCGTATAAATTGAAGAAAGCAACCATGAAGATTAAAGAAATAGATTTATTCATCCCCTGTTTTATCGATCAGGTGTACCCCGATACAGCCATGAATATGGTTAAGATTTTTAAAAAGCTGGGTATAAAGGTGCATTACAATCCCAATCAAACCTGTTGCGGGCAAATGGCATTTAACGGAGGCTTTTGGGATGATGCCAAAAAACTGGGTGGTAAGTTTATTGAAAGCTTCGACAACAAACGTCCTGTAGTAGGTGCCACGGCAAGCTGTACGGGTTATGTGCGAAATTCATACAACGAATTGTTCCACAATACCAGTTATCATCTTGAGTCGAAGGCACTTCAAAAAAATATTTACGAATTTACCGACTTTTTGGTCAATGTATTGGGCGTTACCGATTTGGGGTCAACCTTTGAACATAAGGTTACCTATCACGACTCGTGTGCAGCCCAACGTGAGTACGGTATTAAAAACGAACCCCGCGAGTTACTCAGCCATGTTAAGGGCCTTGAGTTGGTTGAAATGAAGGATACCCATGTTTGCTGCGGATTTGGAGGTACTTTTTCGGTTAAGTTCGAAGGCATCTCCACTGCCATGGCCGACCAAAAGGTACAAAATGCACTGGATACCGGTGCCGAGTACATTGTTTCCACCGACTCCTCCTGCCTGATGCATCAACAAGGTTACATCAACAAAAACAACAAGCCCATAAAAACAATCCACATCGTTGATGTGCTTGCTTCTGGAATATAGTCTGTAATTGCTTAGATACCACAATTAGTAAAGACCCCTCAAAAGAGGCTGAAAAGGTTTGTTCACCGGGGTTTAATATTGCTAGGAGTTTATCGTTAACATAATCATACACCCTGTACGATTTAGTCTTATCCAACCCTTTCAAAACAATGTCGCCCTTCCAGTTATCGGCATAAAAAGCATAATAAAGCACCCCGTCCTTTTTAATAACATGGGTTTCCGGTTTATCGAATCCAATATCGTATAAGCCTCCGAGGTAGGTTCCTTTTGACAGCCGCATTTTGTTGTAAAGGCCAAACCATTTCTTCCATACTTTTTCCTTTTCGGGCGTAAGCAGATAGCTTCCTTCGGCATAGGGGTTGTCCTTTGGCCAGGTAAATTTGGTTCCCAATACGGCACCCACACCAAACGAGCTGGCAAAATCGCTGCCGTGGTCACTAAGTTCAACATGGTCGCCATAGTAGGCCAGTTGAGGGTTAAGAGCATGGTACACCTTACCTTTAAGCCTTATTTGCCATGAGCTTACGGGGTCGGAGCTTACGGCCTGGTTCATCCCTTGCAGGTTATAATAATTGATGCAACAGCCACAGGGACAATTTTCGATAACGGCATCTTTTTTCTTTGCCATCCCTTTGTTATACACCATCTCAAAAAATTCGGGAAGCTTTTGCGGGGCGGATTCAGGGTTGTCATTGTTTATTTTCCAATTATAATCCGGTGGCACATCATTTTGATGTTGTCCATCCATCTTAAGCCCATCGAAGCCCCACTGGTCGAAAAACATATCCAAAACCTTTCCCGTTTCCGAATAGGTTAGGTCGGAAAGTGGCGACATATAATAGGCATCCCACCAGGTGATAAACCGGGGGCTTGTGTCCTCATTGAAAAGCAGGATGTCGTGATAATTGTTGTTCCAAAGCGGGGTGCAGGGGTCAAGAGCCAGAGGTGCCCACCACAGCTTGGCTTTTAAGCCGTTTTCGTGGATTTTACTAACGAGATGTTTCATCATGGCATTTCCTTGCGGGAAGCGTTTTGGATTTACATTCCAGTCACCCTCACCAATTTGATAGCCGTCATCAATTACCGCCCATTTAATGCCCAGCTCTTTCACTTTGGGCAGGGTACCAATAACTTCCTTTTCGGTAAATTTTCGTTCATAGCCCCAGGCACACCACACCGGTTCGTAGGCTGATGCCGGAGATTTGGTGAGCTTAACTCCCTTTTTAATCATCAGCTGCGAAAACTCCCTTAATGCATTATATGCATCGCCATGATGAAGTAAAACAAATGTTTCGGGAATTGACAGATCATCGTCGGGTTTAAGCTCATAAGCTTCTTTATAAGTCTTTTCAACGGCCACCTCTGCAAAATCGGGATTGTCCATTTCAACCGGAATAGACAACAGCTCAGGATGTAGCGAAGTATGTCCAACGGCAAGGCCTATGTCCCTTCGCCAGACATCTGAAACGGGAACACCGCCGCCATAATCTGAGTTGTTCATCCCCATATAGTTTCGTTGGTAAAAACCCTGTTTAACAGGAAGAATCCAGTCGGCACGCGCCTCGGTTGACTGACCTTGGAAAGACCAGAATACAGTGTCGTTGTTTTGCCGGAATCGATAATAATTATTAATCCATTTTTTAATTGATATGGCTGAATTGCTTTTATTTATATAGCTTACATCAAACAAGGCCATATCGGGAAAATCGCTGTAAATTTTTATGATAAGATGTTTTTCCAGCTTAATTCCGTTTCTTTCATAATTTCCCACAAATTCATACAATTTACCCCGGCCAATTTTATCATCTATTGCTTTTTCACTTGATGAGATTAATTTAAAATCAGAAATCATCCTTTTGCCAACCACGAGATATTCGGAGGGATTGTTTCCAAACGAAACAGGTTGTGCCGGTTTTTCAGCAGCATCTACAGCAGTACGCATATTGGCATCCACTTTAACCATCAGATTTCCGTTTTTGATGGTTGTGGTTTTGTTGTTACATCCACATCCGCTCAGCAGAAGTATTGTAAAAAGGGTTGCTATAAAGGAAGTGTATTTCATCTGTTTATAATATTAAATATCTGTAATTTAACATGTTTTTTTTATCATCGGATTGCACGTATTAAACGGATTATCGTTTTTCGCAGGCGAAAAACATCCGTTAAATCCGCCAAAAACTATGACTACTTTATTAATTTTTATAACTATATGAACGGTATTATCTTACTATAAAATTGTTTATTTTATTATAAGCCTCTGTGTACTAAATCTTTTTCTCGAACCAACCATCACAATGTAAAGGCCTCTTTTAAAAGAGGATGTATTAACGGATGTTTTGTTGTTCAGTATTCCTGAGAAGACAATCTTGCCGGTGATATCTGTAATTCTGAAGTCTTTAGTATTACTATTGTCAGCTTTTAAAACGATTGTATTTCCCTTGTCAACGGGATTGGGATAGATTAATAACCCGGAGTTATTATCCGACTCTGTAATGCCAAGATGATTTTCGGTGCCAAGGTATTCAATAACCTGTCCGGCAACAAGCCTGTCCGATTCAATGGTTAATACAGGGGTGTCGCCTCCTGCCGAAACGGGGCAGTCAATGCTGTCGCCGGGCAAAAGATGTTTTAATGAAACCGGTGAGCGAACACCATCAACAGTTACATAGGCATCGTAATAAAAGGGTGCCACGCCCACGTTTTTAATGTTTACCACCGAGGAATCCTGTTTGGAGAGAAAGGAAGTAACTTTAAAC
>JALVAQ010000140.1 GCA_027011095.1 Bacteroidales bacterium | reverse complement strand
TCGCTGGGAAATGTTTCAGAAAACAATACCCAAAAAATTATTCCTGTCGTACCCGGTATGATTCTTACCATCAACCTTCAAAGTTTTGACAAGAAGCTGCACGACTCTCTTATTTTTAACCGTTTGTATGCTCCGGTGGCACCCCATACCATTGGTAAAACCGGCAGAAGTTGTAAATCGTGCCATAACAGTCCGTTGGCCCTGGGCTATGGAGACGGAACTTTAAACTTTGTTATTAAAAACGGTAAGGGAACCTGGCACTTTCAACCCCGTTATGCCGACAACCCTTTCGATGCATTACCTGAAGACGCCTGGATACCCATGCTTGGCACACGAACAGGAAAAGTTTCTACCCGTGCAAACGTAACACCATTGTCGGTTTTGCAACAGAAAAAAATACTCACCGTTGGAAGTTGCCTTACCTGCCACAGTGAACAGTCATCTGTTATGCAGCAATCGCTAACGGACTTTCAGTCTGTTTTAAACAACCGGAAAAAGGAGTGTATTTTACCTGTGTGGCCATTTTAATATAATCGTGTAAGAATAAGAATAGTCAAACCCTCGGTGTTATTACGCGTTAAAAACCGAAGGCTTGACTGTAATAGGCTTGTGGGAGGAGTCCTTTCAGGTCGAGGATGGTTTGTGTGAGGGAGACCTGAAAGGACGAAAAAAGGAGTTTCTGTTTTGGTTGCTCCGGGCTGAACCCCGGAGCAAAAAGAGATGTCATTCCGGCCAACGGGAGGGTCATCCTAATCGCAAACCGGCCATAGTTCGATACATCACTCCTAATGTCGTGCCACTCAGCATGACTCCTCATGCAGTTCGACATTCCCAAACTGCTACACTGAGCCGCTGCTGAAAGTGGAGACTTTTCATGTCGAGGACAGCATGTGTGTGTGAGACCTGAAAGGACGAAAAAAGAGTAATCTGTTTCATTGCTCCGGGCTGAACCCCGGAGCAAAAAGAGATGTCATTCCGGCCAACGGGAGGGTCATCCTGAAAAATTTTCGATCTATTTACTACAATACCGCTTAATAATATTGTACGACTCCTTAAGGCCAAGCTCGCCGGCTTTGCTTAAATCTTTACAGGCAAGCTTATCTTCGCGCAGGTAAAGCAGCGTAAGGGCACGGTTAAAATAGGCTTCGGCCATGGCAGGTTCAATTTGTATGGCTTTGGAGTAATCGTTAATGGCTCCCTGAAAATCTTTAATCAGTATTTTAAGGTTTGCCCTGTTGTAGTAGGTAAAAGGCAAGCCCGGATAGAGGGCAATCACACGGGTATAATCCTGTAAGCTCTTACGATGATTAGGCGGCGGCAGCTTTTTTACCGGCTGACTGCCCGAGGTCATGCTGATGGTAATGGTATTTTGATATTGCTGATCGGAATAAACAAACTCGTCGCGCTCAACCCTGGATGCAGCCCGGTTAAAATAGGCATACAAAAAGCCGGGATTATACTTTATAACACTATCGTATGAAGCAATGGCAATGCTGTAATTTTGCAACATACTGTTAACAACGCCACGCATAAACCACGAACCCGCCGTATCACCTAAAATTAAAATGCTACTGTCAATTCGTTGCAGCTCGCCAAAAGCCTTATCATCCGAAACAGGCCACTGCCGCGTGGTAAATGCAAGCTTGATTCCCAATGGGTTGTCGGTGTTAAACTGCGTGAGTTTCTCATCAAAATATTCTGTTTTCCTATACCTGTCTGTCACCGAATCGGGCAAACGAAAGGTATTGACAATAAAGAAATCGGGTTTGGGTTCAATTTTAACACGGTCGAACTGAATCCTTCCGCGCTTTGTTTCACCGCTTACAAAGTCGGCCTCAAACTCCATAATCTTACTAAAATAGGCCGAATCGGCATACCTGCTATAAAGCGAACTTATGTTGGCATTCGTTCCATTAACTTTTTTAATGATGGCTTCGGCAGTCATTTTATCGGAATAGGCGGCCCGTGTTTTCCCCAGTTTTTCTCTAACGGCAGCTCTGTTCACATAAGCTCCAACAAAATCGGGAAATATTTTCAAAGCCTTTGTAAAATCTTTTTCGGCTTCAGCATAGTTTTTAAGCGAAAAATTAATCATCCCCCTGTTAAAACGTCCGTAGATATTAAACGGATTAAGGGCAACAACTTTGTTCATATCCTGCAAAGCAAGGTCATATTTTTTTTGCATGGAAAAAATCAATGCCCTGTTATAATAGGTTAACGAGTTGGCAGAATCCAATTGAAGCACCTTATTATAGTCGTGCAAAGCAGCAATGGTATCGTCTAATTTTAAGTAAGTTAAAGCTCGCTGAAAATATACCAACGGATAACCTGAATCCATTTTTACAACATGGGTAAAATCGGACAGAGCACCGTTTATGCTATCAATTTCGTACCGAATCATTCCCCGTTTCAGCCAGGCATCTTTGTTATAATAGTCCAGTTTAATAGCCTCGTTCATATCGTTGATTGCCTTTGCCTCATGCCCGAGAAAATGCTGCGCAACTCCTCTGTTTAAATAGGCAGCAGCCTTTTTATTGTCGAGATTAAGTGCTTCGGTATAATCGCTCACAGCACTTTTAAAATCGTGAAGATGGATACGTGTATCGCCTCGAGCCATAAAAACCTCGGGGTTAAACGGGTCGATTTCCAGTGCTTTGTTATAATCGGTTAGGGCATGGGCATAGTCATAAAGCCTATCGCGACAAAGGCCCCGGTAAAAGTAGGCTCGCGTATAAAGATTGTGAATATCAAGCGTTTTTGTAAAGTCGTTGGCAGCACCCCGGTAGTCTCCAAGGCTAAATTTTGCAATTCCTCGCAAAAAATAAGCTTCAAAGCCATCGTGTTTGGCTGCAATAGCAACGTTTAGTGTGTTAATGGCATCAACATATTTCCCTTGCATGATTTCGCTGTTGCCATCGCGCAAAAAATAGCTGTACTTTACCTGAGCATCACTCCTGAGCGGAAGCGCCAGCAAAGCAACAAGAAAAAAAGGCCAAGCCCATTGCAACCTGTTCATTTTGCAAATATAACAGGAAGAATAAGTGCAGGGCACAACCTTAAAAGAGATTATAATTTTTTAAGACACGGCAAAACTATCCGGCCTGCATGTCTTTAGCGCCCGGAAGCATTCCTTCAAGCTGCTGAGGGTCGTGAATTAAAACGGGAATATGCTGAGGGCAAATCCAATATTGGTTTCCTTTAAAATCAACCCTTACCAAAGGGACAGCCTGCTCATCGCGCTTGCAAACAAGACAATGTTTTTC
>JALVAQ010000139.1 GCA_027011095.1 Bacteroidales bacterium | reverse complement strand
ATTAAGCATTGCATATTCAACCATAATTTCATCTTTCTCTTCTGTAAGAATTATTCCTATCGGTTGATTATCGTTTTCATCATTCACTTCTTTTTCATAATATCCTAAATAAAGTTTCATTTGACCGATATGTTCGTATTCAACTTCTCCTATTTTCAAATCAATCAGTACATAACGTTTTAGTTTTGTATGGTAAAATACTAAATCTACTTTGTAATGTCTGTTATTCAACGTAATTCTTTGTTGTCTGCCAACAAAGGCAAATCCTTTTCCCAATTCAAGTAAAAATTTTTGCAGATTATTTATAATTGCTTTTTCAATATCACTCTCGGTATATTCATAATTTTCAGGTATTCCTAAAAATTCAAAAACATAAGGGTCTTTTGTTAAATCATTTTCTGTATTTATTATCTGTCCTTTTTTAGATAGTTCTAAAATTTTTTCCTTATTTTTACTTAAAGCTAATCTATGAAAAAGTCCTGTATTCTTTTGTCTTTTTAATTCTCTAACTGTCCAATTTTCTTTTATTGCCTGATTTTGATAAAATTCTCATGCTAAATCATCATCAATTTTCAACAACTCAAAATAATGAGACCAACTCAATTTGTGAGACACTGTCTCACGATTTGGATATTTAATATAAAATTGTCGCATATACGACAAGTTGCTTCTGCTGAACCCTTTACCGTATATTAATTTTAAATCTTTCGAAATTCTTAAAAGTAATTTACTTCCGTATTCGGCTTTTAAATGTCCTTTTTGTTCAAATTCAACTATATTTCTGCCAATTTTCCAATAAGCATCAAGCATTTCCACATTAATAGCAGAAATGATTTTATTTTTTGCTCCATTAAAAACGGAACCTATATTTTTAATCAGTTTTTTATATTCCTTATTTTCAACTAATTTATTCATGTTTCTCAATTTGTGAGACAGTGTCTCACATTTCTACAAATGTATTAATTATCTGTTTGTTGTTATCATTATCGTAATTTTCTTTAATTGGAGGTAATAAATATGTATGTTTCATTTGTTACTATTTTACAATTAATTCTACCCGCCGGTTTTTTGCTTTGCCTTCGGATGTGCTGTTATCGGCCACCGGCTGCGATGCTCCGTATCCGCTGTATGAAAGTCTTTCGGCTTTAATATTATGTGCAGTTAAATAGTCATAAACGGCTTTGGCTCTTTGTCGCGACAAAGATAAGTTATGCTTTGTACTTCCGCGGTTATCGGTGTGTCCTCTTATTTCAAGTTTTAAGGAGGGGTTAAGGTTTAGATAGGTGATTAATTTGTTTAACTCGAAAAAGGATTTTCCCTTTAGCTCGGGCGAATCGGTTTCAAAGTAAAGGTTTTTCAGGGTAAACCGGCCTCCCTGTTTAATGGGAGTAAGCCGGAAAGTTTTGGTAATGTGTAAGCTGTCGGAAATTAAATTTTCAACCGAATACTTATCCGAAAGCATTAAATAACCCTTGGAAAGAATGTTAAAAGCATAGGTTTGCCGAGGCTCCATTATCATTAAAAAGGTGCCATCGTCAGGGGCGCTGTGGCGGATAGAAAGCTTTAAGCCTGTTGTTACATCGGTAAGAATAACTTGGGCAGAAACCGGTTTTCCGGTTTTTTTATCTATTACTTTGCCGTGGAAAAAAAGTATTCTCTCGGGTTTGATTTTAGGATAGACGGGTATTTCGTAAATATCAAAATTATGCTGTTCTCTATCCGATGAAATTGCGGCGTATTTGCCGTTAAGGCTATATATCAGGTTGATTTCATTGTACTTCGTGTTGACGGGATACCCAATGTTTTCGGCTTTTTGCCATATTCCGGCGCTGTTTTTACGTGCTATAAACAGGTCTTGCTTTCCCAATCCGGGATGCCCATCGGACGAAAAAACAAGTGTTTTATTGTCGGCATATAAAGAAGGTGCCATTTCGTTGCCTGATGTGTTAATGCTGTCGCCAAGATTAACGGGCGAACTCCATTGGTTGTTTTTTAGCTTTACCGACATCCAGATATCGCTGCCGCCGTATCCTCCCGGCCTTGTGGATGCAAACAGAAGGTACTTGCCATCGGCTGACACAAAAGGCTGCGATTCCCATGCAGGGCTGTTTACCGATTTCCCGAGGTTAACGGGTATTTGCCAAGTGCCGTTTTTCAGGTGTGAGTTGTAAAGATCGCACCTTCCTATGCTGCCCGGCCATCGGCACCCCGTAAAATAGATGTCTTTTCCATCGGCAGTTAAGCTCATGGCACCCACATTTTTGTTTTGTGCCCAGGGTAAATTCAGGGTAACAGGTTGCTGCCAGTTGCTGTCCTGTTTAACCGATTCGTAAAACTGCTCACGGTAGATATCTCTGCTTGTTTCGGTGTTGGGAAGTTTTACTTTTCGTGTAAAAACAAGTTTTTGGTTGTTGGAGCTTAAATAATTTACGTATTCGTCTTCAGTTGTGTTAATGAGCGAGTTAGCTTTTTTAATGGTTACAAAAACAGGGTTTTCCATAAGCTTTTTTCCAGCTTTAGCCCATACCAACTGTTTGGTTGCTTTTGCTTTAAGCGCCGGTGAAATGTTGTTGTTTGTTAAAAACTCCCGAAAAGCATCGGCAGCTTGTGAATATTTACCTGAACTTAGCAACAGGTTTCCCATGAAATATCCGGCCGGAGGGAAGAAATCAGGATTAATGTCAAGAGCATGCCGGTAAGCTGCAATGGCCTTTTGATTGTTGCCTTCGGATGAGTAAATTTCAGCTTTTAGCAACCATCCTTCAATAAAAGAGGTGTCTTTTTTTGTGGCACGCGATAGCAGCACCAATGCTTTTTCACCCTCCTTTTTTTTGTAGGCATCCTGTGCCTGATGATACCATTTCAGCACCTTTTTATTTACTTCACTTTTTTGGGCAAACGAGTGGAGGGGAATAACAAACAGCAACCACAGGGCAGTTGGTACTATCAAATGGATTATTATGTTTTCTAAACGTTTCAAATTCAAGGTTTAATGGTTAAAATTATTTTCCGTATTTTTCATTTTTTACTGCTTCGCGTTGTACCTCAAACTCCTCTTTCCGGTACTCCTTGCGCCGTTTCCGTTGTTCCTTGTTGTTAAACCCAAGGGTTGATAAAGCTCCACTTAGGGTGCTTTTCCAAATATAGTTGGCTATGGATTTGTTACGGTCTCTTTTAAAATAAACAATGCCGACTCGTGGCCGTTTAAACCAGTTTGGGTTGTTGGAGCGCAAAACAATCCCGTTTAAAATAAAACGAACCAGCGGTGTT
>JALVAQ010000138.1 GCA_027011095.1 Bacteroidales bacterium | reverse complement strand
AAACATTGAATATAAAAGTTAGAAAATATAAAAAGCAGGATATTAATTAATGGGGTGATTTACAATACTTTGCAGGTATTCAAATAAACGACTTTAAACAAGTTCAAAATGTAAAAATCTAAAAAATAAGTTGCCTGCAATATTCTTTTGTATGAAATTTCTATTACCCCGTCTTTCAGAGCGGGGATATCAAAAAGCCAAATCAAAATGGTTATAACCATTAGCCCTATTCCAAAATTTCTATCTTACTTATTCCCTTTTCAGTAAAACACTTACTCAAATTATCGTACCTTTGCAAACCAATTAACAGCTGATATTTTCGGGATGAAAAAAATAATTCTTTTGGCCTTGTTGCTGTCATCTGTAGCGACTTACGCCCAGTTTAATAAATGGTTTGAAAACAAAACCCTACGGCTTGATTATTACCATAATGGCGACCATAAAAAAGAGGTTTATTCCTTTGACGAATTGTTGCAGGAACCCTATTGGGGCGGCTCAAAAACCAACCTGATTGACACCTTTGAGTATGGTAACTATTTTTTTAAAGTTTATGATGCTGCCACCCGGCAGCTGATTTATTCACGGGGCTATTCAACTCTTTTCTACGAATGGCAAACCACCAAAGAAGCCGACACCGTTTGGCGTACCTTTTCCGAAACGGTGGTATTTCCTTTTCCTAAAAAGCCGGTGGAGGTCGAAATTTATAAACGAACCCGCAAAGGCAAGTGGAAACAGATGTTTAGCTACCACGTTGACCCCGAAAACTATTTTATTAAAAAAGACCGGAGGCTCGAATATCCCTATTTCAATGTTAGTGTTACCGGTGATCCTGCCAACCGTGTCGATATAGTCATCCTTCCCGAAGGATACACCCGGGAGCAAATGGGCTTGTTTATTGCCGATTGTGAAAAGTTTAAAAACGACTTCTTTAAATTTGAACCCTACTCCTCCAACAAAGATAAGTTCAACATCAGGGCGGTGTTGGCACCTTCCAAAGAATCCGGGACAGACATTCCTAAAGATCATGTTTGGAACTCAACCATTCTTAACACGGGCTACTACACTTTCGACAGCGAACGCTATTTGATGACCATGGATGATAAAAGCGTTCGTGACCTTGCTGCCAATGCTCCTTACGATCAGATATATATATTGGTAAACAGTACAAAGTATGGTGGCGGCGCCATTTACAACTATTACAACGTAAGTGTAAACAGCAATGCTAAATCGGCGCAGATTCTGATTCATGAATTTGGCCATGGCTTTGCTGCGTTGGGCGATGAATACGGCTACGACAACACCTATGGCGACATGTATAACTTTAAAATTGAGCCTTGGGAACCCAATCTTACAACCCTTCGCCATTTTGATAAAAAGTGGAAACATCTTGTTAACGACACGGTTCCAATACCCACCCCCGACACCAAAGAATATGCTCACGTTGTGGGAGCTTTCGAAGGAGCCGGATATGTGGCCAAAGGTGTTTACCGTCCGGTGCACGATTGCATGATGCGCAGTTTTAATGGCAACGACTTTTGTCCCGTTTGCCAGGAAGCCATCCGGAAAATGATTGATTTTTATTCAAAATAATAGAGCGATGATTACAAAACTCGACGATATGTTTGAAGCCCTCCGGTCGCGTAAAAGCAAACGGCTGGTAGCTGCTTATGCCAACGATTCGCATACCATTGGCGCCGTTAGCAAAGCCGTCGATTTAGGGCTTGTGGATGCTACCCTGGTGGGTGATAAAGATACCATTGCCGCAGTGTGCAGCAAAGAGGGAATCGACCCTTCAAAATTTGAAATTGTTCACGAACCCGATGAAATGGCCGCTGCCAACAGGGCGGTGGCATTAATAAACAACGGCAAAGGAAACCTGCTGATGAAAGGGCTGGTAAGTACCGACAAGTACATGCGCGCCATTTTGAACAAAGAAAAAGGACTGATGCCCCCCAAAGCCGTACTGAGCCATGTTACGGTAATGGAAAACCCTAACTATCACAAGTTGTTGATATTTGGTGATGTTGCCATTATTCCGTTACCCGAGTTAAAGGAGAAGATAGCCATCACAAACTACCTTGTGGCAACGGCCAAAGCACTCGGCATTGAAAAACCAAAAGTGGCTGTTTTGGCTGCCACCGAACAGGTTTCGCCAAAAATGCAGGCTTGCGTTGATGCGGCACTTATTTCAAAAATGGCCGACAGAGGACAAATATCGGGAGCTTATGTGGATGGCCCGCTGGCATTGGATGTGGCCATTGACAAAGAGAGTGCCGAAATAAAAAAACTTGGCGGCCACGTAGCCGGCGATGCCGACTGTTTGGTGTTTCCAAACATTGAATCGGGAAATGTTTTTTATAAGGCTAATACCAAGTTAGCCAAAAGCGAGTTGGGCGCCATGGTTGTGGGAGCAAAAGTTCCGGCAGTACTCTCCTCGCGTGGCGATACCATAAAAACAAAATTGTATTCCATTGCTTTGGCAGCCCTGTCGGCAAAATAAAAAATTAAATGGAAGAAATAAGAATACTCGCCATTAATCCCGGCTCAACTTCCACCAAAATAGCGGTCTATATTGGTACCAATCCGGTGTTTATTCAAACCATCCGCCACTCCAAAGAGGAAATTGAAAAGTACGACCGCGTAACCGATCAGTTTCAGTTTCGGAAAGAGCTTATTTTAAAAGAGTTGAAAGATGCCGACATCCGCATCGACCTTATCCGTGTGGTGATGGGGCGTGGCGGCGTTATTAAACCTGTTGAATCCGGTGTGTTTGAAGTAAACGAAAAAATGCTCCACGACCTGCGCGAATGTGTTTACGGCGAACATGCTTCCAACCTTGGAGGGCTTATTGCCTGGGACATCGCACAATCGTTGCCCGACGCCAAAGCCTATATTACCAACCCTGTGGTGGTGGATGAACTGGAAGATATCGCCCGTATTTCTGGACATCCGTTGTTGCCGCGGCGTTCCATCTTTCACGCCTTAAACCAAAAGGCGGTGGCGCGCCAACATGCCAAATCCATCATGCGTAAGTATGAAGAGTTAAACCTTGTGGTGGTCCATCTCGGCGGTGGAATCACGGTGGGTGCTCACAAACATGGCCGTGTGGTGGATGTCAATCAGGGGCTGGATGGCGATGGCCCCTTTTCGCCCGAAAGAAGCGGCACCCTACCTGTGGGTGATTTGGTCAGGCTCTGTTACAGTGGTAAATATACCGAAAAGGAGGTTCTTAAAATGATTACAGGACAAGGCGGGATGGTGGCTTATCTCGGAACC
>JALVAQ010000137.1 GCA_027011095.1 Bacteroidales bacterium | reverse complement strand
TAGTTATAAAAATAAAAACCATGAAACAATTAACCCGTGCCGAAGAACAGATTATGCAGGTTTTATGGAAGTTGGACAAGGCGTTTGTAAAAGAGATTATTGCCGAGCTGCCACTTCCAAAACCCGCTTACAACACAGTATCAACCATTGTTCGGATTTTAGAGACAAAAAAATTTGTCGGACACAAATCCTTCGGCAAAAAGCATCAGTATTACCCGTTAATAAGCAAAACCGAATACCGAAAAAGTCAATTCAGCGGGTTTGTGAGCAACTATTTTGAAAACTCCTATCATTCGCTGGCCTCTTTTTTTACTAAAGAAGAGAATCTCTCATTAAAGGAGTTGGAAAAGATTAACAAACTCATTCAAGACGAAATAAACAAAAAGAAACAACAATAAAAAACCTTGATTATGGAAACAATCATAATTTACCTGACAAAATCAGCGGTAAGCCTCGCCATATTAACCATGGCTTACAAAGTGCTATTTTCCGCCCAGGCTTCCTTTAAACTTAACAGGCTTATTTTGCTTACCATTGTCATGTTTAGTTTTACGGGTATTGCTATTGCCAACACAGCTCTTCCGGCGGTACTTCGGTTTAACACCATAGTTCCCAAAAAGCTCCCTGATGGATTAATGATTAGCAATTTGAGTGAAATAACCATTTCGGCTGCTTCAACTCTAAACCACTTTTCATTCATAAATCTGTTTTTCACGAGCTATATTATCATAACCATTTTTATGGGATTAAGATTTATTTTCAACCTTTTTAAACTTTGGAACCTCTACTACAACTCGGAAAAGTTAGAAGCTGACGGCTATAAAATTTTATTAACCGAAAAAAATATTCAAACTTTTTCGTTTTTCAACAATCTGTTTATCAACAAAGCGCTTTATCACTCAAAACAGGCTTCGAGGCAGATTATCAAACACGAATTGGTACACATCAATCAAAAGCACTCCATTGATATAGTATTGGTCGAGCTGTTAATTATTTTTCAATGGTTCAATCCGTTTGTTTACCTGCTAAAAAAGTCAATTTCCGAAACACACGAATACCTTGCCGATAGAGGAACATTGGCAACCGAACCCGATATTTCGGGGTACAAGCTTTTGGTCTTAACCCACTCAACAAGGCAAAGAGTTAACAGCATCACCAATAATTTTAGCTATTTATTAATCAAAAAAAGAATCAGTATGATGGAAAAAACAGTTTCAAAATTCAAAACAGCCATTACAGCCATTGTCTTTACAATGGTATTGGCCGGCGTAACAGTATCGTGTTCCGATACGCCAAGCAAATTAGAACCTGCAGCACAGCCTAAACAGACAACGCGATTGTCTGACAGCCTTACTGTAAAAAAGCCTCCGGTTCCGGAAACAATCTCTCCGAAAAAACAAGACAGTGTCTATCTTGTTGTTGAAAATATGCCAGAGTTTCCCGGTGGAAGAAAAGCCTTTATGAAATATCTGGCTGACAACATCAAATATCCGAAAGAAGCTAAAAAAAGAGGTATTCACGGACTGGTATTTGTCAACTTCATCGTTGAAGAAGACGGCAGCGTTACCAATGTTAAATTAATGCGTGGCATCGGCGGGGGCTGTGATGAGGAATCCATTAGGGTGGTTGAAGCCATGCCAAAATGGATTCCCGGTGTGCATAAAGGCAAAAAAGTAAGGGTTAGTTTTAATGTGCCCATTAAGTTTGTTTTAAACTAATTCCTTGCAAATTGGCTAAAACCTTAAAAAGCCGCTCAGTAAAAAGAGCGGCTTTTTTATGTCAGATAGCGATAGAAAAGTTAGTTTCGCACCATGAAAAGTAAGTTTCATTTGGCGCTGCCGGTTTTAAACGAGTTTAAAAACCTGCCCAAACTCATGGAAAGGATTAAAAAGTTCGATACCTCCAACTTTACCCTGTGGGTTTGTGTGAACCATTTTGAACACTGGCGCGACATACCCGACAAAGCTGAACAGATAGCCGACAACGAAAAAAGCCTTGCATATCTATCGAACCTAGAAGGCATCGACCTGCGTGTTATCGACAGGACTACAAAGGGAAAAGGATGGCCACGAAAAAAAGGCGGTGTTGGATGGGCACGTAAAACAATAATGGATGCCATTGCTGCCGAAGCCGACAGCAAAAGTTTGATTGTATCCATTGATGCGGATACGGAGTATCCGTCAAACTACCTCAGTGCCATCGAAAAAGCATTTAAAAACCACCCGAAAGCCTACGGGTTGGCGCTCCCTTACTTTCACCGGTTAAGCAACAACGAAGAAAACAACCGACTAATCCTACGTTACGAAATTTACATGCGCAACTATGCACTCAACATGTTGCGCATCAACAACCCTTATGCCTTTTCGGCACTGGGTTCGGCCATGGCGTTTCCGGTGTGGGCATACCGAAAATCGGGAGGATTGACACCCGTTATCAGCGGTGAAGATTTTTATTTTCTGCAAAAACTAACCAAAAACGGAGAGATGCTGCTTTGGGCAGATACCGTGGCAAAACCCTCTTCCCGCCTCTCCAACCGGGTTGTTTTTGGAACCGGGCCGGCATTGATAAAAGGAGAAAAAGGCGACTGGAGTTCCTACCCCATCTATCATCATACACTTTTTGAAGCTGTCAAACAAACTTTCGATTTGTTCCCTGCGCTGTTTGAAAAGGATTTGACCACACCCATGGATAACTTTCTGAAAACACAGTTTAAAGAGGACAACCTCTGGAAACCGTTGCGCGACAATTACAAGGATGTTTCCAACTTTGTGCGCGCCTGCGTTAATAAAATCGACGGGCTGCGTATTCTGCAATATCTCCGTAAAGAACAGGAATCGATGCCCTTAAACAATAACCAAAACCTTGTTGACTTTCTTTTTAATTTTTACGGCCAACAAATGGATGAACCGTTCAAAAAGCACTTTAAAGATTTTGATTTTGAGGGCACGGCAGTCTGCTTTTTAGATTTAATCAGGGAGTTTATGTTTGAAAGGGAAATGGAGCTGAGGAAAAAGCATGACGAAACAATTATGTAATTGATGAAGTTGTTTAAAGTTAACTATTTGTTCCTCAGGTGGTATATATAAAGTAGGATACAAATATTTGTTATTTTTTTCTATTCAATTAAATTCGTGTAATCCGATGATAAAAGTCATCGAATTTAACGGATTGCACGGATTTCCGTTCTTCTTTATGCCTTTGGCATAAAGAAGAACAGTTTAACAACTAATTCCCCGAACAAAAACAACAAAACCGTCTCAGCAGCTGTCATAAAATACAA
>JALVAQ010000136.1 GCA_027011095.1 Bacteroidales bacterium | reverse complement strand
GTCCCAGTCCTGAACAGCACCGGTAACAATTTCGCTGGCCGAAGCCGAGCCTTCGTTAACAAGAATAATGAGTTTTCCCTTTTCAAAACCGCCATCGGTTGTAGCATCAAGTTCCTGTCGCGGCTGATGGATACCTTTTGTGTAAACAATTAGTTTTCCATCCGTTAAAAACTCATCGGCAATTTTCATGGCCGTTCCCAAATAACCGCCTCCGTTGCCACGCAAATCGAAAACAAGGTTCTTCAATCCCTCTTTTTTCAAACTGTCCAACGCTTTGTCAAACTCTTTTTTTGAATCTTTGGCAAAACGATTTAATTTAATGTAACCCGTTTGTTTATCGAGCATAAAGGCTGCATCAAGACTGAACAAAGGTATTTTATCGCGGATAATGGTAAAATCTAACAGCTCTTTACTCCCCTCACGCTTAATGCTCACATCAACACGGGTACCCTTTTTACCACGCAGATGATCCATCACCCATTGATTGGTTATATCCTCACCAAAGGCATCTTCGCCATCTACCTTAATAATCTTGTCACCTGCCTGAATACCAACCTTATCGGAAGGGCCTCCCGGAACCGGCGATATTACCAAAATGGTATCGTTAAAAAGCTGGAAAGTGATGCCAACCCCTTCAAAACTTCCTTCCAAAGGTTCGTTGGCTTTTTTAACGTTTTTTGCCGAAATGTAGGCCGAGTGCGGGTCGAGTTGTTTTAAAGTGGCTACAATGCTTTTTTCCACCAGTTTGGGCATGTCAAGCGTATCCACATAATAATTGTTGATATAATAAATCAGGGTTCCTATTTTTTGAGTGGTCTTTTTTTCGTCCAACGGTTTTACATTGGTTTGCGCCCATAAGGGATTGACCGTAACCATTGTAGCCACCAGCAATAATATCGGGATGATTCTTTTCATATAAATAATTTTTTATTGCTGCCAAAAGTAGCACAAAAAAGGTGTAAATCAATTTATGTAATTTGCCGAATGCGTTAAATTTAGTTAAGAGGCGGATTCTGCATTTCTTTCATTACTTTTGCTAAAAATTTTAGCATTATGATACAACATTGCGGTATGTTTGGCGGCTACGAAATTGTTTTAATCATCGTGGCAATACTACTTCTTTTTGGTGGCAAAAAAATTCCCGAGTTGGCGCGCGGGCTGGGTAAAGGCGTAAAAGAGTTTAAGGATGCTGCCGAAGACAGCAACCTGAAACAGGATTTAAAAGACATAGCCTCGGAAGTGGGCGACCTGAAAGAGAGTGTTGACAAGGTAAATCCTAAAAAAGCACTCGATGATTTAAAACAACCGTTTAAAGCCGGAAAAAAGAAATAATTTGAAAGACCTCACCACCGGGAAAGTTGGAAAACAGATATTTTACTTTGCGCTACCCATGCTTTTGGGTAACGTATTCCAGCAGCTATATAATGTTGTGGACACCATTGTGGTGGGTAAAGCACTTGGCAAAGATGCGCTGGCTGCGGTGGGCGCAAGCTTTCCGTTGATTTTTATTTTGATTTCGTTTGTGGTGGGTATTGCCATGGGTTCCACGGTGGTGATATCACAATACTACGGTGCCAAAAAGATGGACAAGGTAAAAAAAGCCATCGACACCCTGAATATCTTTATGTTTTTCGCAGCCATTTTTCTTACTTTTTTCGGAAGATGGGTAAGCAGCTATATTTTTAAAATGATTGATTTGCCCGAAGGGGCAACCGTACAAGCTGTAAACTATTTTAATGTTTACGCCTTCGGATTTATCTTCTTTTTCGGTTTTCAGGGAACCAGCGCTATTTTGCGCGGACTGGGCGACTCGAAAACACCATTTTACTTTTTAATCATATCAACCCTTTCAAACATAGGCCTCGATGTGCTGTTTGTTTTTGGCTTTGGCTGGGGCATACAAAGTGTGGCTGCTGCCACGGTTATTGCCCAGGGAATAGCCTTTTTTGCCATTGAGTACTATCTTAACAAATACCACAGCTTTTTGGATTTTAATCCGCGTAAAATGAAGTTTGACAAGGAAATGTTCCGAAAAAGCCTAAAGATAGGCTTACCTGCAGGGGTGCAGCAAACTTTTGTATCTATTGGGTTTTTAGCTCTGTACCGTATTGTAAACGGCTTTGGAACCTCTACCATTGCAGCCTATGCCGTGGCCATGCGCATTGACGCTTTTGCCGCACTGCCTGCCATGAACTTCTCGGCTGCCCTATCCACTTTTACGGGACAAAATATTGGCGCCGGACGAATGGAACGTGTTACAACAGGACTAAAAGTCACAATGGCAATGATATCGGTAGTTGCTTTAACGGTAACTGCGTTGGCACTACTTTTTGCCACTCCGCTTATGCATGCTTTTACCAACGACCCAAAGGTAATTGAAGTGGGTATCGAATACATTCATATTGTATCGCCGTTTTATCTGGTTTTTTCTTCTATGTTTGTGTTGATGGGCTTGTTACGGGGTGCCGGCGACACCATGTTTACCATGATTATGACCATAATCTCGTTGTGGGTTATTCGTATTCCGGTTTCCTACTGGCTTTCGCAATTGTATGGCACACAGGGTATATGGTGGGGAATACCCATTGCCTGGAGTGTGGGCATAATTATTTCAACCCTGTACTATTTTACAGGCCGATGGAAAAGTAAAGCACTGGTTAAAAAATAGGTAACAACTTTAGTTAGCCGGCGTTAATATACCCGATGGTATTCAGCGCGGCAATGGTTCCATCGGCGACAGCTGTGGTAATTTGCCTGAACTGTTTTGCCCGGCAGTCGCCAGCAGCAAACACACCGGGTATGTTGGTTTCCATTTTTTCGTTGGCAACAATTTCACCACGGGTATTAAGTTCAACATCGGTGTTTTTTAGCGCATCAGTGTTGGCTTCGTAACCAATAAAAATAAATACTCCGTCGATGGCTTTTTCCGATTCCTCACCTGTTTTCAGATTTTTATATTTTACCTTTCTAAGGCTCTCATCACCCGAAAATTCAGTTATATGCGACTCCATAATGAAATCAATTTTCGGGTTGGCCTTCACCGCTTCAACAGCATGCTCAAACGCCTGAAAATGGTCAAACTCATGTAAAATAGTTACTTTGCTGGCATACTTTGTCAAGGCAACCGCCTCTTCCAAAGCCGAGTTACCACCGCCCACTACAATTATATTTTTATCCTGAAAAAAGTCGCCATCGCAGGTTGCACAATAGGATATGCCACGTCCTTTAAATTCTTTCTCTCCCGGCACATTTAACATTCTTGAGCGCCCGCCAGTGGCCAA
>JALVAQ010000135.1 GCA_027011095.1 Bacteroidales bacterium | reverse complement strand
TTAAAAGAGTATAACCAAAATGCAGTTTATAAAGACTCGTTGGGATTTTTATACTATGCAGGAGTTGGGGGAATTCAAAAATTTCATCCCGACAGTTTGACTTTTTTTCCAAATCCCCCAACGGTTATAATCGAACGAAATGGAACTCGCTTACACCCACACGAGCTTAGCCACTTGAATTTCGACCAGTCGCAAATAATTATTGATGTACATCCTGTTTCCATAACCGATCAAAACTATTTTAAAATTGAAATAACTATCGATACACAATGGGTTGAAATAAAACAGCCTGAACAGTTGAAATTTTCATTAAATTATGGCACTTCTAAATTAAAAATAAAAGTTACCGACTTGGTTCATAAAACCAGCAGCACCACTATTTATACTTTTAGCAGGTCATTTCCTTTTTGGCAAAAACCATGGTTTATTATATTTGTATTTCTGTTGGTAATATTACTAATCGTGGGTTTAGTAAGTTTTATTGGCTTTACACGAACCAGAAAACAGCATAAAATAGATCAGATTCGGATTGAAGAACAGCAAAAAGGGCTTACAGCTGTAATTCATGCACAGGAAAACGAGCGTAAAAGAATTGCCAAAGATTTGCACGATGGCATAGTTCAGCAGTTAGGGGGGCTGAAACTGGGATTGCAAAAAGCATTTATGAACTCGGAAACTGAAGAAAGCAATAAATTGGTTAAGGTACTTGATGATTCGACAAAAGAATTACGCGATTTGTCGCATAAAATGATGCCTCGTGCCCTGAGCGAGTTAGGCCTGATTCCGGCTTTGGAAGATATGCTTGAAAATAGCTTGGGACATTCCGATATCAAATATCAGTTTGAACATTTTGGAATAAACAGTCGGTTTAACGAAAACATTGAAATTGCACTTTACCGTATTGCTCAGGAACTGATTAACAACGTAATAAAACACAGTAATGCCAACAAAGTAAATATACAATTGTTTAAAACCTCAAGCGATATTCTGTTAATTGTTGAAGATAACGGTAAGGGCATTAATGTTTTACAACATAAAAAAGGAATAGGTTTAATGAATATTTCAAGTCGTTTAGACACCATAAATGGGAGAGTTAATTTTGAACCCAGCCCCGAAAGCGGGACATTAGTAACAATTAAAATACCAATTCAACAATGATAAATATAATTTTAGCAGACGACCATCACCTGATAATCGAAGGAATTTCCAAACTTTTGGAAGATGATGCTGATATCAACATCGTAGCCACTTGTGAAAATGGAAGCAAAGTATTGGAGATACTGCCCAAACTAAATGTAGACGTATTATTGCTCGATTTAGACATGCCAATCATGAACGGCATGCAATGCGCGGAGGCTGTTAAACAAAAATATCCGGAAGTTAAAATTGCAATCCTGACAATGCATAAGGAAAACTCGCTGATACAAAAGTTTATTGAGTTTGGCGTAAATGGATATTTCCTAAAAACCATTCAAAAAAATGAATTAACACATGCCATAAAAACAATAGCCGCCGGTGGGGATTATTTCACCTCCGATGTAACCAAAGCTTTATTGAAAAAACAATCAACTCATCCCGATGTTACCCAAAGTCCTTTGTTAAAGGAACTAACCCGCCGCGAAATAGAAATAATTAATTTGGTTGCACAGGGGCTTTCAAATAACGAAATTGGAAAAAAACTGTTTATCAGCCCACGCACCGCCGACACACATCGAACAAACATTATGCGCAAACTCGACCTGCACAATGTTGCCGAAATTGTCCGCTTTGCTTTTCAGAATAAGTTGATTGATTAGCGTGATTGTATGCCGCACACAAACAATAACAAACAATAGTAAAGCAAAACCTACGGTATGTACCGTATAAAAATACCATCGCCCCTCTATTTCACAACTACCTGATTGTCTTCATCTTTGCACTGTTGATTTTTACACCTAAAAGCATGTAAAAGTATTTTGCAGAGTTGCTCATCCAAAAATTGCTTTAAGGTAAATCAACTAAGGGAAGAGCGCTCTGCTTAACTAAAACCTTAAAGCAATGAAAACATTCATTCAACAAAAAACAATTAGTAGAAAAAGAATCCTCTCTACAATCTTTATTACTTTATGCTTATTCCTAATTCATTTAAGCCTTGATGCGCAATCAAGAAAAATAAAATCTGCTAAAAAAATCTATAAAAAAGAACTGGAGGCTTTCCAAAAACTAATTGATAACCAAAAGCAATTAAATAAGATGACTCGTTATCAATATGGGGTTGCGGGTAGCTATGAAAAAAAGTACAATAGAAAACATGGCCTTGCCACAAAAGAAGATTATAAGATTCCAAAAAAAGTAGGCATTATGTCATTTTATATTAATGATAAGGAATATACAGAAATAGGCGATGTTTGGGTTTACAAATATAGTTCATCTAAGGAAAAAGTAAACGCAATTGTTCAGCGTATTTACGATCAATGTATCAATGGCATCAAAGAGCAATATGCATCAATGGGGATGGAATTATTAAGCCCGGACGAAATTTTAACTAGCGAAAAACTTAAACATTGGTACCATAACTATCCATTGCCAAATCTGGAAGGCAAAGCCGGAGTGTTTGATATTGCAGGAAACGGGGCAGCTGTTCCAGATGGCTATAGGTTACTTCCGTATGGCACTGTTTGGGGATTACATAAGTTTGCAAAAGAACAACGCGATTATTTTATGGGACTTGATTTAGATGCTTTTATAATAGTTGAAATAAAGCTTACTTCTGCTGATAATACCTTAAATGGTATTATTGCCAAGTTTTATTATAAAAACCCCGGGTTTAGAGAATCTGAACACGCTAAGAGCAAAAAATTTGTTGAAGGATATACTGCATATTCAACAGGCAATGTTGATATAAACTTTAAACCACCCATCAGAGGAATCTATTTAAAAGATGTAGTGGAATACACTAATAAAAGAGGCAAGACTGATACAAAATTAGCACCCGTTGATATGAATCCAAATGTCGGTAAATTAGTGGAACATATAGTAGTAAGCCTGGGCAGAAATTCTGTTAAGCAAATTACTAAATAATCATAAATAACTAAACCTCACATTGTTAATTTCAAAAACAAAGTATTATGAAAAAAATTACAACTATTTTATTAATAGCAACACTTATCCTTAATTTTAACTCTTGTAAGAAAGCAGACCAAACAACACCTGATGGCGGTAATACTCCATCACAAGAGGAATTTGTTAAATGCAAAATTGACGGGGTAGATTTCATTTCGAAAGATGATAACCTTTTTAACTATG
>JALVAQ010000134.1 GCA_027011095.1 Bacteroidales bacterium | reverse complement strand
GTTTATATAGTTATCAAAAATGTTATCGTAAAATTACTTTATCGGTTTGTAAAACACCCCTGTCGGATTTATAGCGCACAATATACACTCCGTTTGTCAGCCCTGTATTTATAGAAACGGAAGCACCATCAACATGCTGAACATGAAGCGTCTGCCCAATCATATTTATAACTTCTACTGTACCGTTTAAGGAAGTATTAAGCGATTTAACAACAATTGTTTTATTTGACGAGAAAATTATTGCTGCTTTTGCATCGGCTCCGGGAGAACTTACCCCGTTGACACCTGCAAAATGAAGTAAAAAGCGCATTTCAGAATCTCCATTGGTATGTGTAAAGGTATAAACTGAGCCTTCATTAATCGCTACTGTTTTACCTGTTAGTAAATCTTCAAGTGTTAAATTAACCTTGTTAGCAAATGTACTGAATCCTTCAAACGTTAAGTTGTACACACCGTCATGTTGAATTTTAACACCCAATGGCAAATTATAACTTGCTACATCAGCAGGCAGGCAATTAATACTATAATCTGTATCGTCAATTTTAGTATAAATTTCGGGTGCTGTTCCAAACCCAAAAAGCTTATATCCGTCTATGGCAATGTCAAATGCTTCGGATGCATCATCGCGAAACTGGATATAGGTATTGTTGTTAAAGTCGGTATTGCTTAAACTAATCTTAAAGGTTTGATTAGCCAGTTTGCTGCTGCTTTTAAAATAATCGACAGATGTTGAATTGTGTACTTGAGATGATGCCGGAATGAATATGTTTTCGCCGGTTCTATCAGTATTTACAAAAAAGCCCTGCATAGCCGGTATAATACCATCTGACAAATCGCCGGTAGAACCATTCCAGGAAGCATTGGTACCATCGCTTGATTTAACAACGTAAACCGTTCCGTTAACATTGGATGATTTTGCAATCAAATCCCAATCGATGGCCGAAGTAAAAGGGTTACCAAACAGGTTCCATCCCGGATAGGTGGCGGAAGAAGTATAGCTTAAATCATAAATAGGTTGATCTCCCGAAACAAGGTTACCGGTGAATGTTTTAGGGTTAGTTGCTGTTGCGCCTGAATAAGCAACAAGGTAGCCTTCACCCAACTGGAAATGCGTTTCACTGAAGCTGGTATTATCATAGTTCAACCAGTTTTCGGAACTTTTAGTTTCATCGAAACGGTACAAATCATCAGTTCCTGCCACTGGTTCAAAATCAGAACCTGAAATGGTAAAGCCGGAAACCGGTGATGACAAATAGTGCCAACCGTTGTTGTTTGTAGCATAGGTAGTTAAATAACGTTGTACCGTGGCAGCAGGCGTACCTGATTGGAATATAAGAGAGCCTGTTCCGGTAGCATCGGAATTGATTACCAAACCTGCATTGCCGGCATTGTTCGTGAGAGCGCCATTTACTGTTAGTGCTTTTCCTGTGTTAATAGTTACAGTACCTCCTGAATTAATTGTTAACGATTTAATCTCACAAGAAGTTCCATTGATAACTAGATTTGCTCCACTTTCTACTGTAACATCACTTGAAGCAATGCTGCCTTCCAATTGTAATGTTCCTCCTTCAATTGTAGTTGCTCCGGAATAAGTATTATTACCGGAGAGGATAACAGTAGGCGCATTATAAATGTGAAGGTTTACACCATTGCCTGAAATGACACCTGTTATTTCCAATTGATAGTATCCATAAACTTTAAGCCACTTATTATCTTCTAAAGCAACATTACCCGTTACTTTTACTCCGCCACTTCCTGCGGGATTAAGTTCTAAATCAGAACCTAACCTGTTTCCAATATCTGATTCTATTTCAAATAAATTGGGATCGCTATTATTTTCAAATTTATAGGCCCATGTCTTATCACCCCTCCATTTTATTCCGCCTGCACCATCGTAAGTAATAATATTGCCAAAATAGGAACCCGAACCATAATTACTATAAGGCCAATGTCTTGTGCCCGTATTGTTGAAGTAAAGGTTGTCGCCTGAAGCAGGATTCCCTGCAGTGTACCAGTTGTCAGCCTGATCAATATTGTCCGAAGTACTACCATTACCACTCCAGTAAAAATCAGACCGTGATTGCGAAAATGAAACAATTGAAATAAATAAAAATAAAAATAAAGTATTAATCTTTTTCATATCATAAAAATTTAGTTGTTAATCTTTTTAACTTATGCCATTAAAACAAAATAACTTGATTTGTTTAGCGAAAGGTTTTTATCAAAACCCAAAAATACATTTAATCTAACTAACTAACCTTGCAACAGTAAATTAATTGTTAACGCCCTATCTCAAGACTCTTTCCGGCAGGGATGGTAAACTGTACACCTGCCCCTAACTTTAACGACTTAACTTTATTATAATTGTTGTTAACAGTATCGGGAAACTGTCCACCGGGCATTGATAATGAAATAACTACGTCGCATGTTGAATCGGGAATAACCTGAGGTTGCCAGTTTGTTTTGTCATCCCAAAAAGCCGAGTATCCCTGCCATAAGATATATGGTTTTGATGTAACTTCACGACAAAAGTCAGAACTCCCTCCATCATTAACAGCTGCCACCCGGTATGAGTAATAGGTGTTTGTGTCAAACACCGCACTATCAATATAGGTTTGCACATTGGTAGCAACGGTATCTTCAACTACCCAGTTTCCCGATACCCCTGCTCTTTTTTCCACAACAAAGCCATTTTCGTTGGGTGAATTATCAGTCCAACTTATGGCAATTCGGTTAGCAGCAGCCTGAATAATCAACAATTTTGAAGGTGGCAAAGGAGCCACGGGATTACCCTGTACCCAAACTGACCATGAACGCGCAGGCAAATCGATGTAAATCTGGTTAGAACCATTAACTTGCGCGTAGGGGTGAGCCGAATTACCAATAATATCGTATAGTTGGCTCCCAACTGCCAAACCATTATTCATGGCTATTTGATGATCAACCTGCAACGAAGAAGATGAGAAATTTATGGCAACAATCACCTCCTTTCCTGCAACACCTCCACTTAATTGATAGATTAAACAACTACCTGCCGAACCCGACAAATAACTCGATGAATAAGGTGTTGAATACCTATTCAGATAGTCAACTGCTGTAGCACCATAAATATAATCTTTGTTTAATAGCATCAGTTTATCCAAATCATCGGAATAACCCGATTTTTCAGCAGGAAAATAGGGGTACTTTATTGTGTCGGCAGGATATCCGAAATAATCAGGATAAAAAACGAGTGGTACACCCAGCTGATTATTTGTTAAAATATAAGCATAAGCTAAGTTAGCATTGTTTTGAATAAATGCCGAATAACCTGTTTTGTCTCTAAAATCGTGGTTATTGACAAAAGTAACCACATTAAAACCCGATAAAGAAGTGGCATCCACCACACTTCCGTTAAAAACATTCCGTGTGTCAAACGAGGCAGTTTCATCACAGGCTTTTCGCAGGTTATCGCGCAACGAAAAATCAAAAACTTTAGGACTGATACTGTCTTTGGTACTATTATCCATATATGAATAAACACTGTTTACCCAGCCGGCAAGACTGGAAGCATTAAAATCATAAAATTCCCCCACAACCATTGATGGATTCATCCCGCTATAGTGAAGCGAGTCAAGCATGTCGCCAACAAACTCAGGAGTAAAATGTTTTACAGCATCCATCCTCATTCCCCGAACGCCAACAGAATCCCAATTCCATTTAGTCCAGTCAATAAGCTTTGCTTTAGTATCATTTTGAAACTGATCGTAATCGTAATAAAAATACATTGCATCCCAGTCACTTTCCAAATAAGTAGGTCTGTCAAGGTTTGGTTTAAAATTCGACCAATCCATCAACCCTTGTCCACTTGCCACTTGAGAAAAATCGGTATAAGTTTGGTATTCTATATCAGATACAACATCAGATCCGGTTCCATCGTACCAGATACCAATTATTTTTTCATCGGAATAACCACTATTTCTGTTTCCAAAATATAAAAACAAAGTATCTCCTGAAGCATTAAAATCGGTTGAAGTAAGGTTAAGGTGAAATTCATCTATGCCGCAGCCTCCATTGTCAACCTGAGCATTCATATTGACACCAAGTTGTAAATTATTGTTGGGTTCGCCACAATCGCCGCCGCCATTTGGTTCCGACTCAGTATCATCAGCCTGTCCCTGCCAGCCCGTAACATTGGTTTCGGCATAAAATTTATACTCCCAATTATAAAACCTGCTGTGCTGCGATGATGACCTTAATTTAAAATAGTAGTTTCCCGCAACAAGCCCGGTGGTTCCACCAATAGGCAAAATAACCCGCATGCGGTCGTATGGAAAAGGATTGGCACCGTTATCAGCTTTCGTCCAGTCGTAGTTAGCCTCATAATCAGCTAACCCTGGGTTATTTTCGGCCTTGCCACCATCACGGTGGTTAAAAACCAAATCGGCAATTATTTCAATTCCAATATTATTAAAAGTTGATGTTAAGCTGTCCAAATCAGTTCGTGTACCAAAACCTGTTGCACCGCCACCATATTCACCATAATCATATAAATCTTTCGGGTCATACCCGTTACTGTTGTTTCCCGAGCTTGCTCTTGACAATGGTGGCAGCCATAAATGAGTGAAACCTGCTGCTTCAATGGTGTTGGCTTTTATTCGTAAAGTGTCGGCCCAATTGGCTTCGTCGGTTGATTTTGGATAGTCCCAGTACCAGGCTTGCATAAGTACATCCTGTGCTTTAGCCGAATTAAAAAACGAAAAAAAAACAGCAGCAAATAATAGAATGTTCGTCCTAAAAGATTTTAACATAGCTACTTACAAAGTTGGTTATTTTCTTATTCTTGCAAAGATAAGCTTTTATATCAATTTTCGGGCAGGCAACTTTACCGAAGACCACAGCATCAACCCCACGGCACCCAACGACAAAAGCACTGCCAAAACAAAGGTAACGGCAAAGCCAAATTGCTCGTAAAAAAAGACCCCCAACAATGGTGCGGGAATGGCTCGCAACCCTGTTAACGACAGATGCAGCGACTGGTAAGTGCCGGCTTGCTGCGGTTTACAAAAACAGGCAGACCCGATGTTCCACAGCAACGACATGGAGGCTGCAAAAACACCGTGAAACAAAACACAAAATTATCCATATCGAGCAAATAGCCGTAAACAAAGGTAACCACGAGCATCACAATTTTGTTAAGCGTTGTGGCATAGCTGTATAACTTGCCAAAATTTGTATGCCTATAGCTATTTTTAAGCAGGTAGTTGATGTTTGGTTAGCTGAATGCGGAAAAAAAGCAATAAGTGCCAGCGGTAATCGAGTCGTTCAGGCTACCACCCTAAGCAGCTTTTTTCTGCTCCTGACCCGTTTTTTAAATTCGTTGATTAATATCAGAAAAACAAACAATACCATGCTAAACTGAAATAGAAATCCCAGCTGATAATTGGTTCCCTGTAAGCTTTTTATAAATACAAATTCGTTGAGTGCCAGCACGCCCAAAATAACACCTTCAAGCATCACGTAAACAAGATGCTTATTAAAAGCGGTTTTTTCTTTTTGGTTTAATTGTAAAGAAAACAGAGTATTAATCATTCAGCTTAAGCACTGCCATAAAGGCCTTTTGAGGCACCTCAACGTTTCCTACCTGACGCATTCGTTTTTTACCTTTCTTCTGTTTTTCCAACAGCTTACGCTTACGGGTAATATCGCCACCGTAACACTTGGCCGTAACATCTTTACGAACAGCTTTTACGGTTTCGCGGGCAATAATTTTAGCGCCAATGGCTGCCTGAATGGCAATGTCAAATTGCTGTCGCGGAATAAGCTCTTTCAGCTTCACGCACATGCGGCGGCCAAAATCGTAAGCGTTATCGCGATGGATTAACGTTGACAAAGCATCTACCGACTCGCCGTTAAGCAGGATATCCAGCTTTACCAAATCGGCCGGTTTAAAGCCGGAAATATGATAATCGAAAGAGGCATATCCTTTTGAAATGCTTTTCAGCTTATCGTAAAAGTCGAAAACAATCTCACCCAAAGGCATTTCCACCGTAAGCTCAACCCTGTTGGTGGTAAGGTAAACCTGATTTAAAAGGGTACCACGTTTATCGATTACCAATTTAATGATGCCTCCCAAAAAGTCGGCGGTTGTGATTACCTGCGCCCTGATAAAGGGTTCTTCAATGTGCTTGATGTATTTTTGTTCGGGCAGGCCGGAAGGGTTATGCACTTCGGTTATCGCTCCTTTGTTCGACACCACTTTATACGAAACGTTGGGCACAGTGGTGATTACGTTCATATCAAACTCACGCTCCAACCGTTCCTGAATAATTTCCATGTGCAGCAACCCGAGAAAGCCACAGCGAAAACCAAAACCCAACGCCATCGACGATTCCGGCTCCCAGGTTAACGATGCATCGTTTAGCTGTAGTTTCTCCATGGAAGCTCTCAAATCTTCATAGTCATCGGTGTCAACCGGATAAACGCCCGCAAACACCATGGGTTTTACCTCTTCAAAACCTTCAATGGCAGCATCACAGGGATTGTCGATATGGGTAATGGTATCACCCACCTTTACCTCTTTTGAAGTTTTAATACCTGAAATAATATAACCCACATCGCCGGCATAGAGCGTTTTACGCGGTTCCTGGGTTAAGCGCAATACGCCAATTTCATCAGCTGCGTACTCTTTACCTGTATTTACAAATTTTACACGGTCGCCTTTGGAGATACTGCCGTTGGCAACCTTAAAATAGGCTATTATTCCCCTAAACGAGTTGAATACCGAATCGAAAATAAGGGCTTGCAGCGGCGCGTTTATATCTCCTTTGGGTGCAGGCACCTTGTCGATAATAGCATCCAATACCTTATCGACACCATAGCCTGTTTTGCCACTGGCTTCAATAATATCTTCGTAGTCGCACCCCAGCATATCCACAATCTGGTCTTTAACCTCATCGGGCATAGCGTTGGCAAGGTCCATTTTGTTAAGCACCGGAATTATTTCCAAATCGTGCTCAATGGCAAGGTAAAGGTTTGAAATGGTCTGAGCCTGAATACCCTGTGTGGCATCAACCACCAACAGTGCTCCTTCGCAGGCAGCAATTGACCTGGAAACTTCATACGAAAAATCTACATGGCCGGGAGTATCAATCAAATTTAAAACGTAGTTTTTTTTATCACGCTGAAAGTCCATTTGGATGGCATGACTTTTAATGGTGATACCACGTTCGCGTTCCAAATCCATATCGTCCAGCACCTGCGCCTGGGCATCGCGCTCCGAAACCGTTTCGGTAAATTCGAGCAGCCGGTCAGCCAGGGTACTTTTACCATGGTCGATATGGGCAATGATGCAGAAGTTTCTAATGTTTTCCATAGGCGGCAAAAGTACGATATTTTCGTGAAAACTTTTGTAAAAGGATTACCGCCGGGTAAATATTACCTTGATGAGTTAGTTTTAGTTTACAATTCGTTTGTTATTGTTTCAATAAGTTTTTTATTCAATTCATCATCTTCTTTATATTCTTCAAAATCAATGTTGACATCAGGTTTTAGCCCCTGATTACAATTATCTTTATTTGCTCCAATATACTCATACTTTTTAAACGAAACTCCACCTTGTAGTTTTGAATTTGGGAGGCTAACCCCTATTTTATCAATAAAACCACAATACGGTTGTCCGATGGCTTCTCCGATAACAAGTCCTCTATTGGCATAATTAAAGGCGACTACAAAATCAGCAGCGGCCGAATAGGTATGTGCGGAAGTCAAAACATAAACATTTCCGTTAAATGAATTTTCAACTGGTTTTAAATGTGCATCTTCAAGTTTTAGCTCTGTAAGCGTTCCATTCTTTTCAAAAAATAATATTCTTCCCATTTTGGAAAAATAAGCAAACGGATACAATGGATATAAATACCATTTAACAAATCTTTTTCTTAAGTATTTCTTTTCTGGTTTGGATGTTTTGATAACATATTTTTGATTAAATCTGTATTTTTCAACATTGATATAAGGTAATAGTAAAGCTCCGTAGTTAGAATTTCCTCCTCCGTTATTTCTTACATCAATTATTAAATCATGTATATTTTTTGCTTTAAGGTCAGCAAAAACACTATCCATGAAATGAAGGTATTGTTTTTTGCGTATTCCTGAAAATGAATTTATAGTTAATGCACCTATGCTGTCGGAAATATAAGTGAATGAATATTTTTTTCTTTTCACATATTCTTTTTTTTTGGCCAATTTTACCAATTTAGTCAGTTTGTTTCCGTTTCTCTTAATCCTAAGCGAAACAGTATCTGTAAATTCATATCCCATAAACAGATAGTATGAAAAATATTTTTCTATGTTTTTGTTTTTGGGGTAATTGATATCACCGATAACGAGTTTTTTTAGTTTTAATAATTCTGTCGCAGGTATATTATTGATTGAAAGAATATTATCGTTGTCTTCAAGTTGTGAAGTTACGGGATTTTTAACAAATATTTCTTCTCCAACTATACTAATTTCAAATGGTAACTGTGTTTTTTTCTTATAATAAGTATTCCGCAGATTTTTGGACATGTAAACATTCGTATGCCCATCACCAATCAAGTTGACAAGAGATGTCATTTTTTTCGAGAAGTTATCAATTGATATACTGTCGTTTATATTTTCTTTTTCCTTTGAGATAATTTTATCCAAATCATCTTTTGATATGCTGAAATACAAATTTGGATGTATCTGTTCAGCTTGATTAAAAAAGAAATCAATATCATTTATCGCTTCCTGACGACTAATCTGCTCTTGAGAATTAATTTTTGTTATAATTCCCAGCAGTAAAACTAATATGAAGATGTTTTTTTTCATTGAACGTGTTTAAAGTCTTTTATTTGAACTACTGGTAAAACATTGTAATCAAACACAAAATAATACTTAGCCTTACCGCCCGGATGAATTAAACTTTTTGCTGAATTTGATTTGTCCTCCCGAAAAGTGATACGCCACCAGGTTGCCCCGGTTGTCGTAATACTTGGTAACATTGGCTTCGGTGCCGGTGTAATTGTTTAATACATGTGCTCCCCCGTCAAAAACCCTGGCAAGCAACGGCTCATTATTGTTTTTGGGCACTACCGGCTCTACTTTATTTTTAGCCTTGTTAAACAGGCCTGCTATTACTTTACCAACAAAACTTTTATCCTTTTTTGGTTTAACGGCAGAACTATTTTGATTGTACCGTTTTTTATACTTAAATCTGCAATAAACCTCATCGGTTGTAAGCTTAATATTAACATCTGAAGCTTTTAGCGGGGTTATCACTGCATATTCACGAACAACTTTAACGGGTGTGTTTGTTGATGTGGCATTGATTTTTTTATACTTTTTCAGATGTTTATCTGCGGGTACTTTTTTTGTTTTGGAAACCTTTTTTTTATCAACCGCACCCTGACTTCCGGTACTTAACCCGGAAGGGTTTTGATGCAGACTCTTTTTTTCCGGTTTGTCAATTTGGGCAACCGCTTTGCCATTATCGGGCAATATACGGTTATCAACATTGGTTTTTAGCAGGCCGAACAACGCCACAAACAACAGCAAAACAGCAGCGGCAGAAGAAACCCAAAATAACGGAACAAGCCTGTTTTTATGATATAACGATGCTTTGTGAGGATAAACAACCGTTTCGTCTTTTGTTAAAGACAATTGGCTGAAAAGATCAAATTCCCTTTGCAACGAGGGATTAATTTTTAAAAAATTTTTCAGGTTAGATTCATCCTTCTTGCTTAAATCGTTTTCATAACGGGCAATAAAAAAGGTCTGATAATTTTCTTCGGTAATGTTTTCGAATGCAGCAATCTCTTTATGCTTTAGTTGCGATTTATCGGAATAACCTTCTACTTCGGGTTCGAGAATGATTTCTTCATAATCTTCCACCTCTTGTTTGATGTCAGGATTGGCGTCAAGAAAAGCCATCACCTCTTCGGCTGTTCGGGCATCAAGTGTTCCTTCCATCCAGTCGATGAGATAACTTTCGTAATTATTTCTGTCTATCCTGCTCATAATTTGTTTAAACCACCATATCGGGGCTTCCAATATATTTTTTCAAAAACAACCGTGCGCGATAAATATAAACCTTTACCTGTGCTTCCGACAAATCGGTAATTTCGGCAATCTCCTTATAAGAGTATCCTTCGTAGTCGCGCAAAAGCACCACCGATTTTTGATCGGGAGGCAACTTTTCAACAGCTTCATTCAAAATCTCTTTTAAGTCGGAATAGCCTGTTTCATAGCTCTCTTCTTTATGTGCCACCCCGTCAAAAGAGCTGTTTCGGCTATTTTTTCTAATGTAATCAATCATGGTGTGGTAGCCGGTTGTAAACAGATACGACTTACCTTTTGATCCCTCCACATTTTTACGCCGCTCCCAAAGTTTCATAAACGAATCCTGTACCAAATCGCGCGCCACTTCATCATCCTTAATGTTTTTCAACAAAAAGCGATAGAGACCGTCGGCATGCTCATCCACGCAGCGATTGTATTCGTTTATGTTCATTTAACAGGGTAACATTTTTGTCATAGTTGTTAGTTAGACGCAGTAGGTTTAAAAAAGTTACAATAAAAATTTTAAAGGCAGGTTAGCGGCCTATTTACCTTTATTAATAGCCTTCAGGGCGATGTTGTCGGTTATTGCCGGTGCAATCATTTTAATCCACAGGCCGATTTTGGCACGAGTAGTCATAACCAACTCCCTTTTTCGTTTTTCTATCACCGGCAGCATTTGTCTTACACACTCTTCCACCGTCATTACCTCTTTTTCTTTAACAGGACTTTTTCCCAGCGGGATACCGTCGCCATTTAAAGCTCGCTCTCTCACTTCGGAAGAAACAAATCCCGGATAAATCATGGTTACGGCCACCCCTTTTTCTTTGAGTTCAATACGCAGGCTGTCGAAAAACCCGGCCATGGCATGTTTGCTGGCGGCATAAATGCTGCGTGTTGGAATTCCCGTTTTACCCGTAAGGCTCGAAACACCCACAAGCTGGCCTTTCGACAGTATTAAATAAGGTAATGCGTAATGGGTAAGGTACATACTGCCAAAAAAGTTGACCTTCATAATTTGCTCCAAAGCTTCCAAATTGGTTACCTTTTCAAATTCGGCCCACATGGTAATACCGGCAT
>JALVAQ010000133.1 GCA_027011095.1 Bacteroidales bacterium | reverse complement strand
TACTTACTCCTGGTATGGGCGCAGTATCAACCACTTTTATGGCTGGAGTTATCGCTGCAAATAAGGGCTTAGGCCAACCTTTCGGTTCCATTTCGCAAATGGGAAAAATCAGGCTTGGAAAAAGAACCGAGAATCGGGAACCAAAAATAAAAGATTTCGTTCCTCTGGCTTCTTTAAACGATTTGGTATTCGGCGGATGGGATATTTTTACCGATAACGCTTACGAATCAGCCCTGAATGCAGGGGTGCTGGATAAAGATTTGCTTGATAAAATAAAAGACGATTTATCAGCCATTAAACCCATGCCCGCTGTTTTTGATCCCGATTATGTTAAGCGGCTACATGGCACTTACATTAAAAAAGCTGAAACCAAAATGGATTTGGCTAAAGCGGTTATGGCTGATATCAAACAATTTAAAATCAAAAATTCCTGCAATCGAATTATAATGATATGGGCCGCCTCAACAGAGGTGTATATTGAATTATCTGATGTTCATCAAACTATTGAGAATTTTGAGAAAGGGTTAATAAATAATGACCCCGGCATTTCACCCAGTATGATTTATGCATATGCTGCTTTAAAAAGTGATGTTCCTTTTATTAATGGAGCTCCCAACCTTACCAATGATATCCCTGCAATTATAGAACTTGCAAACAAACTTAACCTGCCTGTTGCAGGGAAAGATTTTAAAACAGGCCAAACCCTGATGAAAACTATCCTTGGGCCGGGATTAAAAACCCGCTTATTGGGAATTGACGGCTGGTTTTCCACAAACATTTTAGGAAATCGTGACGGTGAAGTTTTGGATGATGCCGGTTCATTTAAAACAAAAGAGGTTTCCAAGCTAAGTGTTTTAGATAGTGTTTTAGAACCGGAGAAATACCCGGAACTTTACAAGAATATGTACCACAAAGTACGTATCAATTATTACCCCCCCAAGGGAGATGATAAAGAAAGTTGGGACAATATTGACATTTTTGGCTGGTTAGGTTACAAAATGCAGATAAAGGTTAACTTTTTGTGCAAAGATTCCATTCTTGCTGCCCCGGTAGTGTTAGATTTGGCCTTGTTTATGGACCTTGCTCAACGAGCAGGCATGAAAGGCATACAGGAATGGCTTTCCTTCTACTTTAAATCACCCCAAACCAAAGAAGGCTTACAACCCATACACGATATTTTTCTGCAAAAAATAAAGTTTGAAAATACGTTGCGTTACATGATGGGAGAAACATTGATAAATCATTTAGGACTTGATTATTACGAAGGAGAATAAATGAAAGTATCAAAATTAATAGCATCGGGATTAGGAACGGGATACACTCCTGTTGCACCGGGAACGGCAGGTTCAATACTGGGAATATTTTTATTCTACGTGATAAATTTGATGCTGAGTTATTTGGGGTTTGAAAGAATGGAGATCATTGTTTTTAATCTCTTTGCTATTGTTTTGCTTATGTTATCAGGAGTCTGGGCCATAACTAAGGTTCATCAATCATGGAAACACGATGCACCGGAAATTGTAATTGATGAAATAGTAGGAGTTGGAATTGCTGCTATTGCTATTCCTCTCCAATGGCAATATTACCTGTATGCACTGATTTTGTTTAGAGTTTTTGATATTGTAAAGCCTTTTTACGTAAAAAAACTTGATAACCTTAAAAGCAATTGGAGCGTTATGTTGGATGATGTTTTAGCAGGTATTTATGCAGCTGTTGTGTTACAAATAATCATCTATTTTGAAAATGCGTTAATGTGAATACTACACCAAATACAATAACCTCATTTTTCAGATACAATATTGTGGCCATTATAGCCACCTCCATAGACTTTTTGGTTTTTATTTTATTGACGGAGGCATTACAATTATGGTATTTGTTTTCTGCTATCGTGGGAGCGGTTTTGGGAGGTATAACAGCTTTTGTTCTGGAACGAAATTGGACATTTATGAAATCCGACGGGAAATTATCCTGTCAGTCGGTAAAATATTTTATGGTGTGGTTGGCAAGTATTTTTTTAAATATTACCGGGTTATATATCATGGTTGAATATGCTGCATGCCGGTATATATTTTCGAAAGTAGTTGTGGCCATTGTAGTAGGCATTGGATTTAATTTTTTAACACATAAATACTTTGTTTTTAAATAGAATTATTATTGTGAAAATCAGATATTTTACATATATAACCGTTCTTGGTTTGCTGTTGGGGTTTACCCTGTTTACAACAGAGGTGTATGCACAGAAAATGACCCGCATCAGGGGTACTGTTGTTGACTCACAAACCAAAGAGCCGTTACCCTTTGTTAACATTGTTTTTGTTGGAAAACATATTGGTACAACAACTGATTATAACGGGCGATATAGTATAGCAACACAATGGGCTTCCGAGGCATTACAAGCATCGTTTATCGGATATAAGCCTCAGTTAAAAAGTATTATACCCGGAAAAAGTCAAATAGTCAATTTTGAATTGGAATCAAAAAGTATTAACCTGAACGAGGTCGTTATTTCAACGAAGAAAAAAAGATATAGAAACAAAGAAAACCCGGCTGTTGAGCTTATTAAAAAGGTAATTAAAAACAAAGACCTTAACAGAAAAGAGAAGCTTGACTTTTATGAGTACGATAAATACGAAAAAGTTGAATTTGATTTGAATAACATTACCGAGAAGTTTAAAAGAAAAAAGGTATTTAAAGACTTGCAATTTATTTTCAAACATGTTGACACATCCAAAATTAATGGCAAGCCATATCTACCCGTATTTTTAAAAGAAACCGTTTCAAAAGTTTATTATCGGAAAAACCCGAAAAGTCAAAAAGAGTATGTTTCGGGTACCAATATGGTTGGATTTCACGATTATCTGGATAGTGAGGGTATTAGCTTTATTATTGATAATATGTATCAGGATATTGATATTTATGACAATAACATAACCCTGCTCACCAATCAGTTTACCAGCCCTCTTTCCGGCATATCACCTATCATCTATAAGTTTTTTATTCTGGATACCGTTGAAATAAACGGGTATGACTGTATTAATTTAGCATTTCAACCAAGAAACAAACTGGATTTCGCTTTTATAGGAAATCTTTATATAACCAACGACGAACGGTATGCAGTTATAAAAGCAGATATGAGAATTACAAACGATATTAACCTGAATTTTGTTAATGACCTTCAAATCATTCAGGAGTTTTCTTATATAAATAACAAGTGCTGGATGCTCACAAAGGATAAACTGATTGTTGATTTCAATTTTGGGAAAAAGGGGATTGGCATGTTTGGTAAA
>JALVAQ010000132.1 GCA_027011095.1 Bacteroidales bacterium | reverse complement strand
TTGCTTCTCCCCCGGTTCCGAAAGCTTTCGGAATAGCCCGGGGACACCCTCTCCTCAAAAATCTACCTCCAACGATTTTATTCTTAACTCCTTACCCTGCACTACGTCTTTAAAATAATCGTTGCATTCGGGACAGGGGTCGTAAAGATTTTCCAAATCAAAAAGAGCACCGCAGTTGGAGCATTTTGCCTTTCCGGGAATTTCAACAACCACTTTTTCCGCCTTTTCAAGCATGCTTCCCTTTATTGCCACCGGCCAGGCAAACTCCAGTGCTTCAAGCACCACCCCCGACAATTTACCCACTTCCAACTCAATGGATACTATCCGTTTGGCATTGGCTTTTTCAGCCTCCTTTTCGGCCAAATCAACAATTCCGACTGCGATGGATAACTCGTGCATGATTCATTAAATCTTTCTGCAAAATTAAGCTATTTTTAATCGTAAGGTTATAAAATTGACTATTTTTGTTAATTAATAAACAGTTAATATATACACACTCAATTGGCCAATACTTATCACATACATTTTGAAGGAATTGTGCAGGGCGTAGGTTTCCGGCCGTTTGTGTATCGCCATGCCGTAAAGCGTGGTTTAAACGGCTGGGTTAACAACACCAACGATGGCGTACATATTCATGTTAACGCCGATGAAAAGGTCGCCAATTCGTTTTTTTGTGAATTAAAAAACAATCTGCCGGCGCTTGCCGTAATAACCGGTTCATCAATCGAAGAAACCAGGTTTACTGCTTACCAAAACTTTCAAATTGTTGAAAGCAAAAGCAAGGTAAAACCAACCCTGTTGTTAACCCCCGATGTGGCTATATGCAACGATTGTCGCAATGAGTTGCACAATATTGACAATCGCCGATATCAATATCCGTTTATCACCTGTACCAACTGTGGACCGCGATACTCCATTATTAGCCGCCTGCCCTACGACAGGCCAAATACCACCATGGCAAAATTTACTTTATGTGCGGTTTGTAACAAGGAGTACAACAATCCCATGGAGCGGCGTCATTTTTCGCAAACCAACTCCTGTCCCGATTGTGCGGTGGAGATGCAACTTTTTGAAAATGGAAAAGCAACGCATAACTTTACCAACCTCAACCTAATTGTTGAATATTGGAAACAGGGTAAAATTATTGCCATCAAAGGAATAGGAGGTTACCTGCTTACCTGCGATGCCACCAACTCCGGTGCTGTTGCTTTGTTACGGCAGCGAAAACACCGCCCGACCAAGCCATTCGCCCTGATGTATCCTGACATAAAAAGTATTCGGAAAGATGTCTTTTTAAGCACTTCCGAAGAGGATGAACTAAAAAGCATTCATGCTCCCGTTGTGTTGCTTTCGCCAAAAAACAACCCTGAATTTTTATCGCCCGAATCGTTGTTTGAAATCAACCATGGCTTATCGCGGGTGGGACTCATGTTACCCTATACACCGTTGTATGAGTTGCTGCTTACAAAGTTTAACAAACCCGTTGTGGCCACCAGCGGAAACATAACCAACTCCACCATTATTTATCAGGATGAAAAAGCTGTTTCGGAGCTTTCAAAAATTGCGGATGTAATTTTATTAAACAACCGCGATATTGTTATCCCGCAGGATGACGGCGTGGTTCAGTTCAGCAAAAAGTATCAACAAAAAATAACGTTGCGCCGGTCGCGTGGCAAAGCACCTACTTATATTAACCCGGATTTGAAACTTACTGACACAACGGTGTTGGCCACCGGTTCCATGCTTAAAAGTGTGTTTGGATTGTTGAACCGGAAAAACATCTACATAAGCCAATACCTTGGAAACACCGAAAGCTACGATGCCCAGCTTAATTACGAACAAACGTTTGCCCATTTCGAAAAACTCTTTGCTCCCGAAATAAAAGCTGTTGTTACCGACAAACACCCTGACTATTTTTCAACGCGGTTCGGCCAACTGATGGCGGAAAAATATCATGCTCCGTTGCATCAAATACAACATCACAAAGCGCATTTTTACTCGGTGCTCGGCGAAAACAATTTACTTAGCTCGAAACAAAAAATCCTCGGCGTAATCTGGGACGGAACCGGTCTTGGTGAGGATGGAAATATTTGGGGAGGCGAGTTTTTTTCCTATGAAAAAGGAGAAATGTCAAGAGTTTATTATGCCGGAGAGTTCAGTTTTATACTGGCAGATAAAATGGTTCGTGAGCCAAGAATCTCTCTCCTGTCCATAGCACAAAATACAGAAGGTATGGAGCCGCTTGTCAAACCAAAATTCAGCGAAACGGAATGGAAAATTTACAACAAGCTACTTCAAAAACCGAATAACTTAAAAAGTTCGAGCATGGGCAGGTTGTTTGATGCAGTTGCTTCTTTGCTGTTCGGTTTCGATGTGCACTCCTTCGAGGCGGAAGCCTCCATGCAACTGGAAAACAAAGCTTCCGGTTACTACTACAATCATTCGGTTACTTTAAGTAACAGTTATCTTGGCGAAACCATTCCCGACAACCTTTTTACCTGGTTGATGGAAAAAATTATTCAGGATGTAAACCGTAAAATCAACAAAGCATACATTGCCGTAAAATTTCATATAACTTTGGTGGATTACATCATAAAAACAGCCCGGAAGTTACATTTTACTAACCTGACTTTTAGCGGAGGCGTATTTCAAAATGCGCTATTGGTTGACCTTATCAAAGCGAATATGAGCAATGATTTTAAACTCTTTTTTCAAAATGAGTTTTCGCCCAACGATGAAGGCATCCCCTTCGGACAACTAATGTATTACACACAATTATCGAAATAGTAATCTGAAATGAATTATGTAGCTTATAAAAAATTATTATCTGCTCCACCACCGGGTTCTGCTTGGAATAAAAAGAAGCCGCGGAGGAATGTAACATATATAGCCCCGGAGGGGCGTAATATTTATAGCACGGGGTCCCGATAGCTATCGGGACCCCGTGATAAAAAAAAGGAATCACCTGTTTTGGCGGGATTTTTGCCTTTTCCGGCAAAAATCGTGACAAAACAAGAATACAGAATTATACACAATATGAAATATTTAACCGAATTCAGAAACCCTGAGCTGGCCAAAAAGGTTTTACAGGAAATTGAACAAACCGTTACCCGGCCATGGAAAATTATGGAGGTGTGCGGCGGACAAACCCACAGCCTTGTTAAAAACGGTATCCTGACGGTGTTACCCAAGCAGATAACCATGTTACACGGACCCGGCTGCCCCGTATGTGTTACCCCGTTACACCTGATTGACAAAGCCGTTTACCTAGCCATGGAAAAGGAGGTGAT
>JALVAQ010000131.1 GCA_027011095.1 Bacteroidales bacterium | reverse complement strand
AACACAGGGTTTTTTTAAGATTATTAACAACTTTGACAAAGTCCCAGGCAACAAAATCCGACAACACTCTATCGGTTCTATAATGGTGTCAGCACATCAAAATAGGAATTAGCCAGTAAGGAGGTGTAATTTTGGCTTTGGGGTGGCTTTTGAGATGAAATTACCGTAAGCTCCTCCGGATTTTCCCAACAGCCAACCCCCCGGTATCGTTACCCGTTAAACACCGATGGTTATTCAGATTTAACCACTTCGTGGTTTTACCTGTGGAATGAATTTTTTACCAAACAATTTTGAGAGTGGAATTTCTGCCTTAAAGGCAGGGTTAAGCGATGGGATGAAGCAATCAGTAATTACAAAATGAGGCTTAAGGAAGGGGGATACTTTCCCTACCCGGCCATGGTTCGATACAGCACTCCTGACATCGTGTTACTCACTATGACCTTTTCCGGAATAAAGCAACTTTTAAACTTTCATCCTTCCAGAAACTCTCCTGAAAGAAGTAGTAGGGCAGGGGTGGGGTTGCCCCTCTGGGAAGACGGGTAATCCATATAAAATAACTGATTTACAGCGATTAAATTACAAACCTCAACAAGCGTTAGGTGGTGTTAGGTGGGGGTAAAATGCTGCTAATTTGTTTTTGAAATTCGAACCAAATCAATTTCAACATTGCCGTTTTGCGGAAGGATGGTTATCCAGTTGTTGTCTTCCGAAAACCATTTGTACTGGTTGCCAATTCTGATAAGATAATCGTGGCTGCCTTTTTCACCAACGAGGGTTACAACAAAGCCACCGTTTTTTCCATTATTGCTACCATAAGTAAACAACATTTTAACCGGTTTACCTTCGGAGTTGGAGGCTCTGACCAGCACGTAATTGTATTTTCGTACGTTGATTTTAACCGGTTCAAAGGTAAATTTCTTTGTTTCACCCTTGGTTATTACTGTATTTGTGTTGATGACATCTACCACCGAATTTTCTTCGATAAATTTGGTAATTTTTGTAATCATTTCGGCAGGGTAGGTTTCATCGGGTTTAATTTTAGCCGCTTTCCGGTAACCTTTAATCGCTTTGTCGAAAATTTTGGATGCATAAAGTTTATCGGCATCGGCAATGGCCAAATCGTATTCGCCTTTAATTTTTCGCATCATGGCGTCAATTTTGGTGTTGCAGTCGGCAATACGTGTTTGGCAATGCTGGTCTTCGGAATTAAATCCCGAAGCAATTTTGTACTGTAACAATGCCTCCTGATAGTTGCCCTGGTCATAGTAGTTATCGGCCTTAACAACAGCTTCCTGGAATTTTTTAGCACGTTCGGCTGCAAGCTCTTCTATCTTTTTGTCGATAGCAACGATTTGTTGAGCCGGATATTTTTCGTTTGGTTTAAAGGTTAACGCTTTTTGATATTGTACTTTTGCTTCGTCAAACCGGTTGTTGGTAAAATAAGCATCACCCTGCGAAACAGTGGCATCGTACGATTTTTTAGCCTGTGCTTCGCGTTCGATGGCAGCCAGTATGGTTTCGGTTTTTGTAACTTTTAAGTTAGGCTCGGTTTCTTTTGGTTTTAATGATGATGCTTTTGTATAAAACAGTTTTGCCTTTTCGTACTCCTTTAACGCAAAAAGTGAGTCTCCCGATTTCATGGCAGCTTTGTATTTGCTGTTGATAACGGCCTGCTGCTCTTTAGCTGCAATAAGGTTGTTGATTTCAGCAATCTGATCTTTGGGCATCTGTTCGGCAGGTTTTAAATTTGATGCAGCCTCAAAAGCTTTTTTCGCTTCCGTGAGGTCGCCCTGTTGTTTTAGCCGGGTTCCCAGCATAACCTGTTTATTGAAGTTGTCATCAATTTCTTTAGCCTTTTGGGCATCGACCATTATGGTTTGAATTTCAGCTATTCTTGCCCGAGGATAATCGGACTGAATTCCTAAAACCTGTGCGTCCTTGTATTTACTGATGGCTAACTCAAAACGGCCCTGCTTGTATAATTTGTCGGCTTCGGCAATGGCAGCATCATATTGCTGTTTAATTTTCTGTGCCTCAGCCAGCTCAGCTGCTTTTGCTTCGATGGCTTTTAGCTGCTGTTGTGGATAGCTATCGTCAGGTTTGATGCTTAACGCCAGCTGATATTGTTTTTTTGCTTCGTTGATGTCGAGCGCTGAAAAGAGGCTGTCGGCTTTGGCAATTATGGCGCCGTATTGCGCTTGCAATTGCTGTTTACGTTTTTCGTAGATTCCGTTTATAATGTCTATTTTACTTTGTGGATATTGTTCGCCCGGTTTGAGCGATAGCGCCAAATTATATTCCGCCATGGCCGATTCATAGTCTTCAACACCAAAAAGGCTGTCGGCCCGAGCAATGGTAAGTCTATAGTTTTTGTCGAGATCCTTTCGCTGAACCGCCAGCTGAGTATCAATTTTTGAAATCATTTCGGAAGGGTAGCTGTTTTCGGGCCACAGGGCAGTAGCTTCCTTGTATTTGGCTTTGGCTGCTCCAAAGTTTTTTTTGATATACAGCTCATCGGCATCAGCAACCTCTTTGTCAAATGCCAGTTGGTTGGCAGCCTTGGGAGTCAGTTCCTTGATTTTTTGAGCCAATTGTTTGTTGTCGGGAAAAAGTTTTTGCGCTTCCTGATACAATTTTAGTGCATCAGCATACTTTTTTATCAGCTCATATCGTCCGGCTTCTGTTATTTTTTCATCAAACTGTGTTTTTCTCGCCAGGTAATCGGCTTTAAGGTCGTTGGCAGCAGCAATTTGCCCGGCAGGTTTTGGGTTATTAGGAAACAATTTTTGAGCAGATGTAAAAGCTGCAATGGCATCATCAAAACGGTTGTTTTGTAAATAGGTGTTTCCGTCAGACATCAACTTATTAAAGTTTTCCAGCTTTGCCTTTTGGTTGGCTTTAATATTTCTAATTTTTTCTATCTGCTCTTTGGCATAACTGTCGTCAGGAATTATTTTTAGCGCATCATGGTAATAGCCAAGTGCTTTGTCGAATGCATTTTGATCAAAATAGATATCTGCTTTATCGATTACATCGTAGTATTCATCTTCTTTTTGCATTTTTTTGCCGAGGGCATCAATAATTTCAGCAATCTTCTTTTTTGCATAGGTATCATCCTTTTTATATTTAAGAGCCATTTGATAATAGCCTTTTGCATCCATTAGTTTGCCGGCCTTATACTGTGTGTCGGCCTTTTGAATGGCATCCTGATAGGTAGTTACACTTTGTGCAAAAAGGGTGTTACTCAGGCCCATTGTTAGGCCTGATAACAATAAAATAAAAAGGATGTAT
>JALVAQ010000130.1 GCA_027011095.1 Bacteroidales bacterium | reverse complement strand
ATTGATTATAGTTCTTTTTCTAAAAAACTTTTTTGTTACCAAATAAAATCGGCTGCTTGATAAATTAAAAAGGCTGCTCTTTTTGAACAGCCTCTTTTTTTGTAAATTTGGAAAATAATTTAAATGGCTTAAAATATGAAAACAGCAAAAATTTTAACTCCTTCAAAATTTGAGGAAGAAATTTTAGAAAAACCGTGAATCTCCAACAATGAAGTTGTTTAAACAGCTTTAATATAAAAAAAGCAAGATTGAAGTGCTGTCAGGTTTTGTGGTTCGTTTCAATATTGTTGTTTATTGAAAGTTTTGGGCTTCAACCTTGCTTTTTTATATGCTTACCGCCATACGATAGTATGTACCAGATAATAAATTACTTTACCTTAAACTGATCGCCGGTTTTTTCAATAATCAGCCTGTACCAGTCTTCACCATAACCCGGTTGTTTAAGGTCGGGGTTGGCAAATTTATATCCCGGAGGAACCGGTTTGGCGGTTTTAATGTTTCCGTCCATGTATTTCATAAACAGATGTTGATATAATTTTTTCCAGGTTTTAAATGTGTAATCGCCTGCATAAGCCGAATAGTTGGTGAGATAAGCAATTGCTTTTTCCGGATTTTCAGCATACAGCTCTTGGGCACCTTTGTCAACAGCCGGTGTAAAGTCGATAAAATCGTTTTCCATTTTCTGTTGTACCTTTTCAATTTCCGGGTGGATGGCATCCCAACGGGTGTACGCAAAATTTTCCACCTGATTAAAAATCCAAAATCCCGATGTTTCGCTCCACTCCATCATCGAGCCGTTGCCCACGGCAAAATTATCGGGGGCTTTGGTAATGGAGCCGTACATAGGCATATAAACCGTTCCCGAAGCATCGTCAACACCCCACCAGATAATACCGCCAATGGCATCGGGTAGCCAGCTGCGCGACTGTACCACAAACGAAAAGCCTGTTTGTTGGGTGGCCGTAGCGCGTTCGTTACAATATTCAACACCATCCACTTTCCAGGTTAAATGCCTCCAGCGATAGGGAAGATGAAAAGGGCCGGCACCCACATCCTTACTCATATCCAACTCGGTACCTTCAAGGTGATCGCGCATAAAGTTCATCATTTCGTGAAGGGTAATTTTATGGTTTGCCTTAACCCACAAGGGCATGCGGTTGGTGGCGTAGCCCGTTTTTTTATCGTGTTTTACATCTCCCTTTACATAATCCCAATACTTGCCCATTCCGTCAGACACCTTGTTAAACATGGTCCATACACGGATTTCACAAAAGCGGGCACCTTCAAAATCAACAGGTGCGTAGGTATCGGAAAATGAGAATTTTTTGTCTTTTCCCGTATAGTAACCTTTATCTCTTGCAAAGGTGATAACATCGTTGGCGTAAACACATTCAATGTTTTTATCAAACAGTTTGTCCATCTGTTTGTCGGTTATCGACTTTTTACCATCGGCAAGCGGGAAGGTTGTAATGCGTGCCTGGTTGGCATGTCCCGAAACGTAGCCATCGGGAATACGGCGGGCAACCCATACCGCTCCTTTTTCGCCTTGTCCTTTGCCAATCATTTCCAGTATCCAGGCTTCATTTTTATCGGTAATGCTAAACGATTCGCCTTCGCTGTAATAGCCATACTTTGCCGCAAGTCCGGTCATAACCTTAATGGCTTCGCGTGCTGTTTTCGAGCGTTGAAGGGCAATATATATCATGCTTCCGTAATCTACTATGGCGCCATCCTGATGTTGCAATTCCGGTAGCCCGCCGTAGGTAGTTTCGCCAATGCCCACCTGATGCTCGTTTGTGTTGCCAACCACGTTGTAGGTTACCGGTGCCTGTTCAATTTTTCCCAGCCACTTTCCGGTATCCCATTCATATACATCCATCATGGTGCCGGCAGGCCATGTTCCGGCAGGCCAATGATAAAGCTCACCATACAACAGGTGCGAGTCGGCTGCGTACGAAAACATTACCGAACCATCGGCAGAAGCTCCTTTGGTTACTATATAGTTGGTGCAGGCACTTGCCTGATAGGTGCTAAAAAATATCGCGAAAGCAATAAATAGCGTTTTCATCAATTTACTCATATTTTCTCTTTTTTTATTTAATGATTATTTTTAAAACGATTACGAATGTACTCTTCCATCTCTTTCAGCGAGGTAATCTCCTGAGATGAATTGCCGCTTCGAACATAAAATTTTTCTACTGTTTGTCCCTGTTTGTTTTTTACTTTTATATAGATGGGTTTTTTTGCTTTGGCAATTTGAATAACACAAATGATTTTGCCTTCAAGTTCAGGAAACTGAATGATAAGCCGGTGGTTGGAAAAGTTAATACCAAACTGGTTTTTAATCAGCTTGCGCAGATGGAGTTCAAAATAATCGACGTCCTGTTTTTTTAAGGTGCTAAAATCATTTTTAAGTCCCAAAATATTTTGTTCATCATCCACTCCGATAAGCAGTGTTCCGCCCTTGGCATTGCTAAAGGCAGCAATACTTTTAATAATAACATCCTCCAATGCTTTATTTTCCTTTTCCTGACGATAGTCGTAGCGCAAGGATGATTTATACTCCACATCTTCCGATTCGCCCTGCGTTATTAGCGTATAAACCCCATGATTATCAAGTTTTTCAAATCGTTCTTCCGATTTTATAACCCGACGGTTTCGTATTTTATAAAACCACCAAAGTAATATGCCCGCTATAATCAGTACTAAACCCACATACAAAAAAGTATCGGTTACCTGCTTGTAAAATTCAAACAGGTTTTCTTTTGATACGGTTAAAATAAACCCTTCAATTCCCATATTGTTAGTTACCGAGTCAACCCGTGCCCAGTAAATTTTATTGTTTAACTCAAACGAAAACGACTGGGGTTTGCGGTTCATGGTTTTAAGCCAGGTGTTAAAGATTTTTTTTACCTGATTTTCTATATTCTTAATATTGCTGATGGCAGACGAATCTTTTGTGGCAATGGGAGTAAATAGTACGCCATGCGTTGTTAAAAAGCTGACCACGGGATGTTTCATGGGGAGTTTTTTTAGGAAAAGTCCCGCAAAATCGCTTGTTTGAAATACGTAAGCAACAAAAACGTTTGTGTTGTCAACAGTCCTCAGCTGATGTATTTGTAATATTAATTCACGTCGCCCGGGAATTTCGCTGTTTATTTTAACCCATTTTACGGCACCGTTTTCCAGGGGTGTGTTTTCGAGCAATTGCCTGTTTTTGCTGTTTAAAAAAAAGTTGTAGGTGTCGGTCCACTCACTAATTTCTTTTAAATTTTTATTTAACCTTTTCCAGGTTAACAGGCTGTCG
>JALVAQ010000129.1 GCA_027011095.1 Bacteroidales bacterium | reverse complement strand
GATTACAACCGTTGGGGGATTTGGAAAAAAAGTCAAACTGTCGGGATGAAATTTTTGAATTCCCCCAACTCCTGCATAGTATAAAAATCCCAACGAGTCTTTATAAACTGCATTTTGGTTATACTCTTTTAAGGGGAAGCCATTTTGTGGTTTAAAAGGACGGATATAATTATCGGCATATTGATAAACGCCATGAATTCCACTAATCCAAAGTGTGCTGTCGTTCCAATTATTCAAAGTAAACAAATGTTTGTCGGGAAATATTTGTTTAACCAATTGTTTGTGTTCCAGTTTTATTAAGCCGGCATCCATGGAAACGCCCCACCATTCATTTTGATATTTGCGCATCATCGAAACCACCTGAATGGAATCGCCTTTGAAGTTCCCTACCACTTTCAAATTTGAATCTAACTCAACTACACCGGTTGTCCGGGAGTTCATTATTCCGTTAGGAAATTGTAAAAACTCCATGGTATAGCCAAATACATCATCGAAATCGCTAAGTCTCCGGGAGATAAAATTTCCCTTTTTGTCAAGCTGAATAAATGAATATTTGGAAGAAGCCAAAAAACCTTTTTTGTTCTTTTCAATTTGAACGATTATATTATCCAGTTGTTCGGAATTATTTACGAAAACCTGCTCTAACTTATTACTCTTCAATCGATAAATACCATTACTTCTGCTGCCTATCAAAATAAAATCATCACCTTCAACGGCAGTGTTGCAGGCCAGGTTTTTAGTAATTTGATGAACCTTTTCGTTTTGCCAGTTTTTTTCATTGACAGACACCAACCCATAAGCTGTATTAACGTAAAGTTGTCCGCCAATTTTGCTGAACCTCCAACAACTTAATGGATTTCCGTCAGGTTTTGTTTTTGGGAAAAACTCCGATTTTAACGAGTTTCCGTGAATCATAAAAATACCATTGTCGGCAGTTGCCACCCATAAATTCTTATTAAAATCGACAAGTAAATGCGTAATTCTCAAATCCTTAAAATGACGCTTTACCTGCAATTTGCCATTAGTTACCAAAAGCTCAAGCAGGCCTTTATGCGATGCAATAAATGCGCGATGCAGGTTATATTTAACGTATTGTTTACAATAAGATTTAGAAATGGGAATAGAGTCATTTACGAACAAGCCATTTACACCCCCAAAAAACGGTATTCCGGATAGTGTAAATTCAAATAAGCGGGAAGCATTTTTTTTTATTTGTGAATGTCTGGTTGTTTTACGAAGATTGTAATCGTAAAAAAACAACAAACTATCTTTATCTGCTGACAGTATAATTCCTTTTTCCGAAAACTCGGATAAATAGAAATAAGTTCTTGGAAAAGTTGTTTTTGAGAAGCTTAAATCTGTTGGGTTAAATTTATACAAGTTACTGATAGTAATACAATAAATGGAAGAATCGTGTTTTTGTAAGCGTAAGATAGTCCCTTCTATTTTCGGTATGGTGATGAGTTCAAAACCATCATAAATCTGTAAGCCTCCCGGTGTCCCTATCCAAATTCGGTGGCTTGCATCTTCCTCAATACCCCATATAGTATTTTGTATTAGGCCATCTTGAACATCGAGTTTAATTGTTTTGGGGAATGATTGGCTGCCAGCCTGCAAGCCCGACAACAACAAGATAAAAATAAATGCTTTTGCTAAAGCAATATTGAAGATTGAAAAGACTGTATTAAACCTCAGTGTATTGTGTTGAAATAGTAAATTATACCGAAATATGTTGACCTTTTTTTGTTTAATTATTTTGTTCATTTCCTTGAGAAAAGTTATTTCGAAGATTTTTTTTAGGCCTTTGAAAGTGTCCAAAAAAAACTTCAGAATAACTTTTCTAGCTGTGGCCTTGGTTTAATTTTTGGGCAAGTTACTAAATTTTCAATTCCTTGACTTCACTTTTATTCCTTTTGCATAATTTATGTTTTGACTTTTCAAAAACGTAAATAAAATTCACGTTTTTTTCTGTTTACGAAACTAACTTAAATTCAGACATAATCAACGGACACAGCCTTATTTATGTTGTAGCAGGCACTTTCAAGAATTGATGCTTTAGGGGGTGGAACACCAATCGTTATCAATGTTCCATTTACCCGACAATCATAATGACACTATTCATTCTGCTAGAAACCTCTCAAGGTTAATGCAATTCTTTTTCTTGTATAATCCACTTCAAGTACTTTAACCCTGACCTGCTGGTTTAATTTGAGGTGATTCCCCGGGTCTGAAACATATTCATCGGCAATTTGACTTTTATGGATGAGTCCGTTTTCTTTTATGCCCAAATCAACAAAAGCACCAAAATTGGTCAGGTTAATTACAATACCGTTTACAACCATTCCCTCTTTAAGGTCGTTAATGGTTCTGATATTTTTATCAAACTCAAAAAGCTTAAACTGTTTTCGGGGATCGCGCCCGGGTTTTTCCAACTCTTTTAAAATATCCAAAATAGTTGGCAACCCTGTTTCTTCCGTAACAAACGCCTGAGGATTTACCTTTTCCAACAGTTTTTTGTTTCCAATCAGCTCATCAGGTTTCACCTTTAGTGTGGCAGCTATTTGCCTGACGATATGGTAACTCTCAGGGTGCACGGCACTTCTGTCAAGCGGATTGGTACCGTTTTTTATTCGTAAAAAGCCGGCTGACTGCTCAAACGATTTTGCTCCCATGCCTTTTACTTTTTTAAGTGATTCGCGATTATTAAAATCACCATTGCCTTTCCTGTATTCCACAATCGCAGAAGCCAAAACAGGGCCGATTCCTGACACATAGGTAAGTAGCTCCTTGCCAGCGGTATTGAGGTCAACACCAACGGAATTCACACAAAATTCAACCGTTGTCTGTAAACTTTCGTTCAGAAGTTTTTGATTTACATCGTGCTGATACTGTCCCACGCCAATTGATTTGGGGTCGATTTTAACCAGTTCCGAAAGCGGGTCCATTAACCTTCGTCCGATGGACACAGCACCGCGCACGGTAACATCATAATCAGGAAACTCTTCGCGAGCCGTTGCCGAAGCAGAATAAACGGAAGCACCGTTTTCGTTGACCATTACTGCGACAATATCTTTATTAAATTTCATTCTGCTAATCAGCTCTTCGGTTTCGCGTCCGGCGGTACCGTTTCCAATGGCTATTGCCTCAATTTTATAGGCATCAACAAGGCTGCTGATTTTTTTCATAGCCATCCCCTTTTCATTTTGAGGAGGATGCGGAAAAATGGTTTCATTGTGAACAAGGTTGCCATTTGAATCTAAGCAAACTACCTTACAGCCTGTTCTAAATCCCGGATCAATGGCCAACACGTTTTTCTGCCCCAGTGGCGGTGCCAGCAACAATTGTTTCAGGTTGTCGGCAAAAACCCTGATGGCTTCTTCGTCGGCTTTTTGTTTTAACTGGTGACGAAATTCGGTTTCGATGGATGGAAACAACAATCTTTGAATGCTGTCTTTAAGGGCTTTTTGCTTTTCTTCGGAAGCCTCACCATGATATCTGACAATCAAGCGTTCAAGTTTTTCAAACGTTCGTTGCTTACCAGGAATTATTTTGAGTTTTATAATTCCCTCCTTTTCAGCCCTGAACATGGCTAATATCCTATGTGAGGGCGCCCGCGAAGCTATTTCGCTCCAGTCAAACCACGCTTTGTATTTTATACCCTCCTGCTCTTTGCCTTTAACAACCTTTGAAACGATGTTTGCCTCTTTATTAAAAAGGTGTCTTACAATGTTTCGCACTTTAACATTTTCATTTATCCATTCGGCAATAATGTCGCGTGCCACCTGCAATGCCTCTTCAAGGGTGTTGACCTCATTTTGGGCACTTATAAATTTAGATGCTGCTGAATCGATGGAAACAACATTTTCGGAATAGATCATTTTTGCAAGCGGTTCAAGGCCTTTTGCTTTGGCTATGGTGGCTCGTGTTTTTCGCTTGGGTTTGTAAGGAAGATAGATGTCTTCAACATCGTTAATGGTTTCAGCCTTTTCAATTTGAGTTTTTAATGCATCCGTAAGCAGTTGCTGCTCCTGTAAACTTTTTAAAACAGCCTTTTTCCGGTCGGAAAGCAACAACGCTTGTTTCCAAAGTTTTTCTATCTCCAACAACTCAAAGTCGGCAAGATTACCGGTTCTTTCCTTACGATACCGGGCAATAAACGGAATGGTAGCACCCTCTTTCAGCAAAGTTAGCGCATTGTTTATTTGCCATGATGCTTTATTCAGCTTACCGGCAATTTTTTTAATCGTGTCTTCCAAAATATTTTTTTCTGCAAAGATAGGTTTATTGATAATTATGATGCTCTTTGAAGATGTACGGTTATCTTCCTAAATAAATAAAGATGTTACAAAAATGCTTTCAAATCAACATTGCCGCCTGAGATAATAATTCCGACGTTTTTGTTTTTGACATCAACCTTGTTTTCCAGAACCGCGGCAAAGGGAACTGCCGAAGAGGGTTCAATAATAATTTTCATACGTTCCCAAATCAGTTTCATGGCCTGTTTAATGCTTTTCTCCGAAACAGTTACAATATCGGCAACCTCATTCTTAATAATCTCAAAGTTAAGCACACCAAGTGATGTCAGCAGACCGTCAGCAATGGTTTGGGGATTCACGGAGGGAATAATCCTGCCTGCATTAAACGAGCGAAATGCGTCGTCGGCACCGGCTGGTTCACAGGCAATAACTTTTGTTTGATTACCAAAGTATTTGGCTGCCATCGCTGTACCGGCCAGCAAACCGCCACCACCAACAGGAGCAAGAATGATATCAAGGTTCGGAATATCTTCCAAAAGTTCTTTTGCTCCCGTAGCCTGGCCACATACAATTTCAAATTTATCGTAGGGATGAATTTCACAAGCACCTGTTTTTTTCACAACCTCATTTAATGTTGTTTCACGTGCTTGTAAAGTGGGCTTGCAGAAGGTTATTATGCCGCCATATCCTTTTACTGCATCAACCTTTACCGATGGTGCATTGTCGGGCATTACAATATAAGCTTTTATTCCCCGTAGTGCAGCAGCACGAGCCAGCGCTTGTGCATGGTTGCCCGATGAGTGGGTGGCAACACCATGTTGAGCATCGCTTTCCGACAATGAAAAAACAGCATTAACTGCGCCTCTGGACTTAAAAGCGCCAACTTTTTGAAAATTTTCACATTTAAAGAAAAAACGGGTGCTGAACTGCCGGTTAAAAGTTTCCGATGTCAGCACCGGTGTGTGGTGAATGTAAGGCTTTATACGATTATGAGCCTCAACAACATCTTTTTTCGATGGGATTTTAATTGTTGGCAACGGCTTTTTTCTCCTCTTCAAGTTTTACCATTTCAACAATTTTATCAGCCGCTTTGTTTAGCATCCTGAAAATTTGCTTACAATCGGCAACCCCCGAATTATATGGATTTGGGACTGTTTTGTTCAGCCCCGGCTCTAACAAATTAAGCAAATAGTCAACCTTTGCTTTATCTTTTTCGTTTCTGGTAAGCTCCATTACATCCCAATAGTTTTGGGTATCCATTACATAAATCTTGTCGTAAATGTCAAAATCATCTTTGACAAAAATTCTGGCTCTTCCGTCAACAAGCACCCCGTATTCGGCGGCTGTATTAACAGCTCTGGGGTCAGGTGGTTCATTAATATTAAACGATTCGAAACCTGCCGAATCAACCAATCCGATAATGTGATTGTCCAAAAACTTCCTCTTTAAAATTGCTTCTGCCATTGGCGAACGGCAAACATTCTGTAAATCAACAAATAAAACATTCATAACTTCCTCCTTTTTTGAGTTTTAAAGATACGAAAAAAAAGTACAAAAAGCAACCGAAGGAGATAATATTTGGAAAATTTAAGGTTTGACAACAAAATTGTAACCCGGTTAAAAGTAGTTGCCATATTTTTTATATTTGCCGTTTGCTATTAAAACATCTGTAATGAGTATTATAAAAATTTTAGACAGGGAATTTGAAACCTTTATTCGCTACGAAGAAATTGATGCCGCCATTGGAAAAATGGCTGTGACAATTAGCGATGAAATAAAAGACAAAACACCCATATTTCTGGTTATCCTGAACGGGTCGTTTATGTTTGCAGGTGATTTAATGAAAAAGCTCGATTTCCCCTGCGAAATCTCTTTTGTTAAGCTTGCCTCCTATTCTGGTACGCAATCCACCAACAAAGTAAAGGAGTTGATTGGGTTTAATCAGGATATTAAAGGAAGAACCATTGTAATTGTGGAGGACATTGTTGACAGCGGCCTTACCCTTGCCGGCTTAATCAGGCAGTTGTTGTCGATGGGTGCCGACGATGTTAAAATTGCCACTTTATTGTTTAAACCAAAAGCTTTTAAGGAAGATTACCCGATTGATTATATTGGTATTGAAATTCCCAACGACTTTATTGTTGGCTACGGCCTTGATTATTATGAACAGGGACGAAATTTAAAAGATATTTACAAAGTAATTGACCAATAAAATTTAAGATTATGCTAAACATTGCACTTTTTGGCCCTCCGGGAGCGGGTAAGGGAACTCAATCGAAAAAATTACTCGAAAAATACAACCTTACTTATATTTCTACGGGCGACATGTTGCGTTCGGAAATTGCATCCGGTTCAGCTTTAGGAATGGAAGCCAAAGGCGTTATTGAAATGGGTGGACTTGTTTCGGACGAGCTGGTAGTACAAATGATTGAAAAAAACATTATTGATTCATCTGATAAACAAGGTATCCTGTTTGATGGCTTCCCACGAACAGTCGTTCAATCGTATATTCTTGACGGCCTGTTGCTTAAGCTGGATACTCAATTGGACATGATGATTGCCTTAAAAGTTCCTGATGAAGTGTTAACCGAGCGGTTGTTAGCGAGAGCAAAAGATTCGGGGCGAAGCGATGATACCCTGGATGTTATTAAGGTAAGAATAAAGGAGTATCATAACAAAACTGCTCCTGTTGCCGATTACTATAAGGAACGGGGTAAATATTACGAAATAAACGGTGTTGGCGAAATTGATGAAATTTTTGAGCAAATAACATCGGTTATTGAGGGGCACCGAAAAACAATTCACACAAATATTGTGTTGCTTGGAAAACCCGGATCAGGTAAAGGTACACAGGGACAACTGATTGCCAAAGAGCATAATCTGGTTTATATTTCTACCGGAAAAATGCTTCGTATGGAAATCGCCAACGGAACAGAGTTGGGTAAAAAGGTTGAGCCTTATATGGAAAAAGGAGAAATTGTTGAGGATGAAATCCCCATAAAACTGATTGAAAAACGTATTGGAAACCATCCCGATTCAAAAGGATTTATCTTTAAAGGTTTCCCCCGTACCATGATTCAGTCGTATATACTTGACGGGCTTTTAATGAAAGAACACATGAAAGTTTCGGCAGTAATAGAGATGGAAATAGATACCATTACAGCTTTAAAGCGGCTAAATGCCCGTGCAGCAACCAAAAGAGCACGTCCTTACGATAAATCGGTTGAATTAATTATAAACCGTCTGGAGCAATACAAACAAAAAACCAAACCCGTTATCGATTATTACCGGAAACAAAGCAAATACTACGCCATTGACGGCACAGGCTCGGAGCAGGAAGTTTTTGAAAAGCTTAACAAGCTTGTCGCTCAAATAATTAAGGAAAATTATTAATAAGGTTGTTTAAAGTTAACCTGATGTTAATGAGAGCAAAATATTTGTTAAACGGTTTACCTTTATGCCAAAGGCATAGAGAAAAACCTTAATTCGTGTAATCCGTGTAATTCGATGATTTTTATCATCAAATTACACGGATTAAACAAATGATTTCATAGACAAACAAAAAACGCCGCATCAAACGATGCAGCGTTTTTTTTGTTTTTTAATTTAGGAATTTAAGCGTTAAAATAGCCCTTCTCCTTGGCATCCTTAATGGCATTAAAAATACCTTTTTTATTGATAACCCGGATACCGGCTGCAGAAACACGCAGTGTTACCCATTCATTGCTTTCTGGGATAAAAAACCGCTTGGTGTGAAGATTAGGATGAAATCTTCTTCTTGTTTTAATATGTGAATGCGAAACGTGGTTTCCTGTAATCACTTTTTTTCCTGTAATCTGACAAATTCTTGACATCGTTCCGTGTTTTTAAGTCGTTTTTAAAAAGGGAGTGCAAAGAACGTATTATTTTTTTAAATATTCAAGCAAATCCCCATATTTTTATTTCGCGGCAAAAGTATCAATAAATCAGTTAAAAACGCAACTATTTATGCTTTTTTAAACAAAAAAGAAATAACAATTTGTTGTTAATAAAATCAGATTACGGGCAACAATTCCTGTTTTTAGATTGTTAAACCATAAAATACCTGCCTAAATATTCTAAATCAATAACAGTTATCTGTTTCCGTACATTTTATCGTAATACTTTTGATAATCGCCTGAAGTGGTGCTGTCGAGCCAATCCTCGTTGTTAAAGTACCAGTCGATGGTTTTTTCAATGCCCTCTTCAAACTGAAGCGACGGTTTCCAGCCCAGTTCATTTTGCAATTTTGACGAATCGATGGCATAGCGTAAATCATGGCCGGCGCGGTCGGTAACATAGGTAATCAGTTTTTCGGAAGAACCGGGTTCGCGTCCCAGTTTTTTATCCATGGCTTTTATCATCACCTTAATAAGGTCTATGTTTTTCCACTCATTGTGGCCGCCAATATTATAGGTTTCACCGTCAGGCCCTTTATGGTAGATTACATCAATTGCAGCAGCATGGTCGATAACATAGAGCCAGTCGCGAACGTTTTCACCTTTCCCGTAAACAGGCAGGGGTTTATTGTTTCGTATATTATTTAAAAACAAGGGAATAAGCTTTTCAGGAAACTGATTTGGCCCGTAATTATTGGAACAGTTCGAAATAATGGTTGGCAGACCGTAGGTATCGTGGTAGGCTCTTACAAAATGGTCGGAGCTTGCTTTTGAAGCTGAATAGGGGCTATGAGGATCGTAGGCCGTTTCTTCGGTAAAAAAACCTTCGTGACCCAGCGCACCGTAAACCTCATCGGTTGAAACATGGTAAAAGCGCTTGCCCTCCCAACTATCCTTCCAAACAGCTTTGGCAGCATTAAGCAAATTAACTGTTCCCACTACATTGGTCATTACAAACTCCATGGGATTTTCAATGGAGCGGTCAACATGCGACTCGGCAGCAAGATGGATAACCCCGTCAAATTGATGTGTTTTAAAAAGGTTGAGCATTAAATCGCCATCCACAATATCACCTTTAATAAAGGTGTAGTTCGGTTTATTTTCAACATCGGTAAGGTTAAGCAGGTTGCCTGCATAGGTTAATTTGTCGAGGTTGTAAATATGATAATCGGGATATTTATTTACAAAGAGGCGTACAACATGCGAGCCTATAAAACCGGCGCCGCCCGTAATTAAGATTTTTTTCATTTAAATATAATTTTATAGATAATTGGAATCCTTTTTTATGTTTTTGTTTTGTCACCATTTTTGATTATTGTTTCTAAGGGCTTTTTCCCATTTCCATGCCGAGAGGGTCATTTCGTCAAGCCCGCGTTCGGCTTTCCATCCCAACTCACGATTAGAGAAATCAGGATTAGCCCAAACTTTTTCGATGTCACCGGGACGGCGATCAACAATTTTGTAATTCAGCTTTTGCCCGCTTACTTTTTCGAACGACTTAATAACTTCCAACACCGAATATCCGTTTCCGGTACCAAGGTTAAACACCTCAAAATCTTTCTTCATGTTACCTTCAATCATTCTGTTAACGGCTATAACATGGGCTTTTGCCAGGTCAACAACATGAATATAATCGCGAATGGCCGTACCATCAGGTGTGTTGTAATCCTCACCAAAAACACTCAACTGCTCCCTGATGCCAATGGCAGTTTGGGTAATAAAAGGAACCAGATTGTTGGGAACACCGAGCGGAAGTTCTCCAATGAGTGCGCTATCGTGTGCCCCAATGGGATTAAAATACCGCAGGGCAATGGTTTTTACAGGTTCAACATTTACCGTATCGGCAATAATTTCTTCCGCAATTTGCTTGGTGTTGCCATAGGGCGATTCGGCTTTTTTAATGGGCGCATTTTCAGATACCGGCAGCTCATCGGGCTGTCCGTAAACCGTACAGGATGAAGAGAAAACAAGATTTTCAATTTTGTTTTCAATCATGCTTTCCATCACATTCATCAACGAAACCAGATTATTCCGATAGTACATCAGCGGTTTTTGAACACTCTCACCAACAGCTTTATAGGCTGCAAAATGGATAACCCCTTTTATGTCGTTGTGGCGCTTAAAAAAATCGGCTGTCTTATCACGGTCAACCAAATCAAAAACTTCCAACACGGGTTTGGTTCCGGTAATTTTTTCAATACTATCAACCACCTCCTTTTTCGAGTTGGAAAGGTTATCAACAATTACCACTTCAAAACCTTTGTTTTGCAGTTCCACCACGGTGTGCGAGCCGATATAGCCTGTACCGCCCGTTACAAGTATCTTCATAATTATTTTATTTTAGTTACTGAATTATTTTCCAATTTATATTTTTCGCCGCTTTCGGGGCAGGTTGCCAGGTTATTTTCATCGAAATTAAGCCGGTGGCCATATTCGCTCATCCAACCTATTTGCCGTGCAGGATTTCCCACTACCAGCGCATAAGCCGGCACCTCTTTGGTAACAACGGCACCGGCACCAATAAAAGCAAACTCGCCTATATCGTGCCCGCAAACAATGGTTGCATTGGCGCCAATGCTCACTCCACGCTTAACAACGGTTTTAGTATATTGTCCTCGCCTGTTTACATTGCTGCGCGGATTAACCACATTGGTAAAAACCATAGAGGGTCCTAAAAACACATCATCCTCACAAGTTACACCGGTATAGATGGATACATTGTTTTGAACCTTAACATTTTTTCCAAGAACAACCTGCGGCGACACCACCACATTTTGGCCGATGTTGCAATTCTCTCCCAAAATACAATCGCTCATAATATGTGAAAAATGCCAGATTTTTGTCCCCTCTCCTATGGTACACCCTTCGTCGATAACTGCCGTTTCGTGTGCAAAATATTTTCTTTCCATGTAGTGCAAAATAATTTATAGTTTACTATATTTTTTCACAAATATAAACATTGTTGCAGGATTTGCGCACAAATAAAATATTTTTCTTTTGTAATTAGAGGAGGTTATTCATCTTTACATTTCAATGCTGCTATTTCCAAAGGATATGAATGACTAATAGCAATTAATACAAAAGACAACTGCCTGTTACATTCTCCGGGCTAAACCCCTCCTCCGATAGCTATCGGAGCTATCGGGTGAGAGAGGATGAAATCAAGACCCTTCTACACTCCTCCGGGGTTAAGCCCGGAGCTACCCCAAACTTATTTGTGACATTTTTCAGATTACCCGTCCAAACATGTTATCAGGTTGTGTGGGAGCAGAGTAGTGTGGAATCCCGTTATGAACAACTAACGCAACATCAAGCAATATGTCTCTGAATAAATCAGCACATCAAAATAGGAAATAACAGAATTAGTTGCAATTTTATTCAGGATACAATTGTTTTTACTATACTTGTATTTTTTTAGTAAAATACATTTAACAGCTATTTTGAAAGAAGAAATAAATAAGGATAAAATCGGGCTTACTCACATTGCCAGGGAGTTAAACGTTTCGGTATCAACCGTATCAAGGGCACTAAACAACCATCCGCGTATTAGTAAACGAACAAAAGAACGCGTACGCCGGGCAGCAACCAAACTGGGGTACTTTCCCGGAATTCCCGAACTGATGACCCCCGACAAAACCAATGCTGTTGCCATTGTGGTTCCATCCATTGAGTCGTGTGTTAACCGAAAAATAATTGACGGGGTTACCGATGAAATTGAAAAGGAAGGATACCGGGCGATTATTGTAAACTTAAATGGCGATGAAACGCAGGAAAGTGCTTTTTTTAAAACCTTTCGAAAATATGGCATCAGTGGAATTGTTCATGTTAATTCAAACCGTTTGTTGCCTGCCGGTTTTTATGCTGCCGTTCAAAAAGATAACATCCCTTTGGTTACCCTGTTCGATACGGAGAGCGATTTAAACACCTGCCGCGTAGTCCCCGATTTGTTTAAAGGCGTAAGCAGAATTGTAAACCATCTTAAAGCCAACAATACTTTCAAAATAACGATGCTGTTAAAGGATGAAAATAATCCTGTTGACAACAACCTTGTTTCCACCTTTGAAATGGTATTTGACAACCTTGGTTTAAACCTAAACGACCTTACTGTAATTTATCCAGGTGAGGCTGACAGGCAAATTGAAACATTGCTGCAAAATACCGGACAGGACATGGCTTTTGTTGTAAAAGATATGACATCCACCCTCGAATTTTACACTTTTGCGCAAAAAAAAGGGATGGCTATACCCGATGATCTGATGCTCATTGGAGTTGGTTCCGATTGTTCGTTACAAAATCTGACTTCAGGAATCTCCACGTTAAAAATTCCTGCCTTTAAAATGGGGGTAGAAGCCGCAAAGCTATTGTTTTCGCAAATTAACGGCGAAGAAACGCTTAACAGAACGGTTGTTATTCCTGCCGATTTTATTTTAAAACAATCTGCCATACGAATTTAGATTCCCTGTACCATAATCAATTTTGCATTGTTTTAATAATGCAATATTCAATATAAAATAGTCGGATAGAGATAAAGCAGATATCCAGCAAAAAAATCCCACTTATAAATTAAACAATACCACTTATAAACTCACAAAACAAAACTTCCGTTAATCAATTTTCTTTACCTAATTTTAGCACCTCTTAAATAAAGAAATTTTATATTTTTTAACTAAATATCTATTAATTATGAAAAGAAAATTACTATTGTTAGCACTAAGCATTATTGTGTTTAGTAGTATTGCAATCAGTCAGGTCATTGACGAGAGTTTTGAAACCTGGCCACCAACAGGGTGGACATTAGACCCTTCTTCTGGAGATGGTACCTGGGTACAAGATGACGGAGATACTCATGGACCCGGTTCTGCCAATATTTATGATGGAAGTTATGCCGCCATGTTTAATAATTATGATTATTCCAGCGGTACAACGGGCGACTTAATTACTCCTGTGTTTGATGTGTCGTCTGAAACAAATCCAACACTCAGTTTTTATTGGTGGAATAATGACGGCAGCTCAACGCCGGCAACCATTGATGTTTACACTTCAATTGACGGAAGTGCATGGTCACTGCTCGAAACCATACAAACCTATGGAAGTGGTGCTACTACCTGGGTACACTATTCTCATATCATCGGAAATGATGTTGTAAAGGTTAAACTTACAGCAACTAGTGATTATGGGTTGAAAAATACTTTTGTAGATAAATTTGTTATTGAAGGTATAAGTTGCCCTGCCCCCACCACACTAACGGTTTCCAATGCGACAACTACTACGACAGATCTTACCTGGACACAAGTTTCAGGTTCTTCGGGCTATAACTGGGAAATTGTTGCCTCAGGTGGCACACCGGGTACAGGAACTGCTGTTTCTTCAGGCAGCACAACAGCTGGGAACGACACTACCGCAACAGCTACAGGATTAACCTCAAAAACAACATATGATGCTTATGTACAAAATGGTTGTGGAAGTACGTGGACAGGACCAACTACTTTTTCTACTGCCGGAACTTGTGGTGTTTGGCATGTGGATCTAATTGATTCATATGGTGATGGATGGAATGGTGGCGTACTTGATGTATATGTAAATGGTACTTTATATTATGACGATTTAACATTATCAAATGGGGCTGGACCTGAATCACATAGTATCCCTACTGACATAGGTGATGTTTTGTCATTTGATTATACTGCAGGAAGTTATTCAACAGAGAACGAATATCAGGTGTACGATGAAGGTGGTAATATGGTAGGTGACGAAGGTGCTGGTGGAGCTACTCCAGGAGATATTGGGGATCCTGCTGTTCCTTCGGGATTAACTTCATGTGCTGCTTGCCCGGCTCCTACAGCCCAAACAGAAAGCAATATTACAAACTCTCAGGCTAACCTTGGATGGACAACCGGTGGCTCAAATAATTGGCAAATTGAATGGGATACTGCAGGATTTGTTCAGGGTACAGGTCATTTTGTGACTACCACCAGCAATCCTTATACGCTTACAGGTTTATCCAGCTCCACTTCCTACGATTGGTATGTGAGAGATATTTGCGGTGCAGGAGACTCAAGCACATGGACAGGACCAAGCACATTTACTACTGAAATTGTCCCCAATACTGTATCAACCTTCCCATATAATGAAAGTTTTGAAACTGACTTTGGACAGTGGAAACAAATGGCTAGCGATGACTTTGACTGGACACGGCGAACAGGAGGTACCCCGTCAGGGAGCACAGGGCCTTCAGGTGCCTACTCAGGTTCCTACTACATATATACAGAATCTTCCTCTCCTAATAATCCGGACAAAACAGCAGGTTTATTGTTGTCATTTGACTTTAGTTCATTAACCATTCCGCAAGTAAGTTTTGCTTACCACATGTATGGTTCAACTATGGGAACTTTACAATTTGAAGCCTCAACAGATAATGGTGTAACATGGGATACTATATGGTCAGTATCTGGTGACCAAGGAAACCAATGGAATACAGACTTTATTTATTTGAATGGCTATGGCGGAAACAGCAATGTGTATTTGAAAATTTGGGGAATAACCGGTTCCGGTTATACATCCGATATGGCTATAGACACAATTAATGTTAGAGAAGCACCTACATGTCCTACTCCTACAGCTCAGGTTGAAGACAGCTTAAAATTGAACAGTGCTCAATTGAGCTGGACAGAAAATGGTTCTGCCACCGAGTGGAACATTCGAATCGGTACTTCCGGTTTTGATACTACCGGAACAAGCTATTCAGTTGTTACCAACGATACCATCACTGTTGACACCCTGCTTGCTTCCACTACTTACGACTGGTATGTAAGAGCATCCTGTGGAGGGGGCGATTACAGCGACTGGATTGGCTCTCACAGCTTTACAACCACAACCGGAAAGGCTACAGGTCCTTATCCGGCCGATGGAACAGACCCCGTGCTTGTTTCGTCTGATACCTTAAAATGGAATCCTGTTGACAATGCAACAAAATACCTGCTAAATATTGGAACAACTACAGGCGGAAACGATGTGCTGTCTAATTACAGCATTGCTGACACTATTTATGTAGCCGGCAACCCATGGGATTATAGTACTCAATATTTTTGGACGGTAAGTACCGTATACAACGGAACCAGCGATACTGTTAGCGGTACTGAATGGGACTTCACCACCGAATGTGGTGTATATACACCCGAATACACACAGGATTTTGCTGATTATTTACCCATTTGCTGGACAGAGACAACCGGGTATCTTAGTAATCCTTCAATCTTATCAGGTACATCATCTGCATGGATACAGGATGATTTTGCCAATGTTTCTGCAAACGGCAAAAGTGCCAAGCTCGATCTTTATGGTACCACTAAAAAAGATTGGCTAATTTCACCTTCAATTGACTTAAGTAGTGATGCTTATCAGTTGGAATTTGATTTAGCATTAACGCACTATGGTACTACAAATGCCGATACTTTAGGGCCTGATGATACACTTGCTGTTGTTATTTCAACAGATAATGGTGCAACATGGAGTATTAAAGATACATTAGAAGTGTGGACTTATCCTGAAATTATTTCCAACACAGGAGAGCATGTTACCATCGACTTAACAGCTTACTCCTCAACAGTGAAGATTGGTTTTTACGGATCATCTTCTATTACCAACAAAGACAACGACATTTTTATTGACAACTTTAAGGTAAGAGTTCCTCCTGCCTGTCCTGAGCCTCTATCACTAACTGAAGATAGTATCAAATTAAATTCGGTTAAAATGCACTGGAAAGAATCCGGTTCGGCAACCACATGGAATGTCAGAATTGGCGAAACAGGATTTGATACTACCGGTGCCGCCTATTATACTGTGACCGCTGACACCTTTTTAACCGTTGATACACTGTTAGCTTCTACTGCTTACGAATGGTATGTTCGTGCATCCTGCGGTAGTGGCTCAAATAGTGTGTGGGTTAAATCAGCTACCCCGTTCACAACCGCCAACGGATTGGCAACAGGTCCTTACCCTGCTGATGGTAGTTCAAAAATATTAGTTTCATCAGATACTTTAGCATGGAATCCTGTAGATAATGCTACCAAATATCTACTAAATATTGGAACAACTTCCGGTGGAAGTGATGTGCTTGCCAATTACAGTCTTACCGACACCCTCTATAAACGTGGTTCAAACTGGGATTACAGCGCTCAATATTTTTGGACGGTAAGCACGGTGTACAATGGTACAAGTGATACCGTTGCAGGAACTGAATGGAGTTTTTCAACAGAATGTGATGCAACCTCTGTACCCTACTTCCAAAACTTTGATGCTGTAACAGCTCCTGATTTTCCATTCTGTATGACCGTAGAAAATACCAACGGTGATGCTTATACATGGGAAACATCAACAGATGGCTTAAGTGCGCCAAACGCTGCTAAGATTCGTTGGAATTCAAATGCAGCTATGAATGACTGGTTCTTTACAAGAGGGCTTAATTTAACTGCCGGGGTAACCTATGAAGTTTCATTTGCTTATAGAGCTGCCAGCCCCAGCTTTCCTGAAAAACTGGCTGTTGACTGGGGTAGCTCACCCGCCTCAACCTCCATGTCAGGGACACCCATATTTGACAATAGCAATGTTACCAACACAAGTTGGTTTATGGGTACAGGAACCTTTACGCCAACATCATCAGAAACCATTTATATTGGCTTCCACGGTTATAGTGATGCTGATCAATTTAATCTATATGTTGACGATATTAAAGTTGTTGAAGTAGTGGCCACAGCCACCTGGACCGGTGCCTCAGGCAATGATTGGGATACAACCGGAAACTGGAACCCCGGATTACCATCGTCAACATCTGTGGTAACCATCCCCACAGGATTAACAAATTACCCAACCCTTAATAGTGCAACTACCATTGACAGTCTGGTTATTGAATCGGATGCCTCCGGAGACGCCTCTATTTTAAATGACGGACTGTTAATCGTTTCCGGCCACGCCACCATTCAGCGTTACACCACAGCCGGTGTATGGCACGATTATTCGTCTCCTGTACAAGGCCAAACCCTGAATAATTTATATTTGGGAGGTTCGCCTGATGTTTGGATTACGCACTATAATGAGCCTGACAATTCAAGAACTTATATGACTACCCTGACTGACCCCTTAGATGTAGGAGCCGGTTATGAGTTATGGGTTGGCGGTTCTGCTGCACAGACATTTAATTTCACCGGTACCTTAAACCGTGCCGATGTTGCGCTTACTACTGCCAGTACCCCCGCCTTAAGTTATACAGGGGCTGACCCGCTGGGCTACAACTTAATTGGTAACCCGTTTGCCAGCCCCATTGCCCTTGACTCAGGTGCCTGGAACATGGCCAATGTGGACAGTACTTTCTGGGTATGGAGTAATACTTTGTACAAAGATTATAATACTACAACAAAAACAGGTGCATTATCAGGTGGTATCATTCCTATGGGACAGGGATTCTTTATCCATGCCAACGCTGCAAGCCCAACCATTACCATTCCTTTGGCTGCCAGAGTTCATTCATCACAGGCTTATTACAAAAGCACCCGTTCAAATAATTTGGACATGATGAAACTCAAAGCCATGTTTGGAAATGACAACTATGATGAGTTGAACATCCTGTTTATTAATGGTGCCGATGAACTATTTGAAAGTCGTGACACTCGTAAGATGTTTGCCTTTAGCGGTGATGCACCACAGGTATATGCTATTATTCCTGAAGAGGAGCTGAGTCAAAACAGCCTGCCTGCTCTCAACCCCGGTGACGAAAGAACCGTTGCCGTTGGTTACAAAGCCGGTGTAAATGGAACTCAAACACTTGTTGCCGACTTAAGCAGCCTGCCTGAAACAGATGTTGTGCTTGAAGACCTTAAACTGAATAAAATTCAAAACCTGAACAACAATCCGGTTTATACATTCGAGGCAACAACTTATCAAAACCCCGACCGGTTCAGGTTACACTTCAATCGTTCGGTTACAGGAATTGATAACAACAATACCCATTCGGCCATACGCGCCTATGCGTATGAGAAGAATGTGTATGTTTTAAGCAGCAAAGCACTTGCCAATGAGAACAAAGTTCTAACCATTTATGACATAACCGGACGAACGTTGGTAAATAAAACACTACCACCGGGAGATATTGTAAGAGTTCCGGTAAATGCTTCCAACGCTTACGTAGTGGTAAGGGTTATCAGCAACGGAGAAGTTTATACAACCAAAGTTTTCATTAAATAATAAAGAAAGGATAAAAAAATGAAAAATATATTCAAAACATTAATTGTAATAAGCTTCCTGACAGTTTTACCATTGTTATCAACCGCACAGGTTATGGGACCTTCCGACCCTGACGGAAGTCCGCAAGGCCAGCCCATTGGTGGCGGGGCGCCCATTGGCGGAGGATTATTTATTCTCCTCGGTCTAGGCGCTGCCTATGGTGGTAAAAAAGTTTATAACATGAATAAAAAGGAATTGGACGACTAGTCCGATTATGGAAACCTGACCCTAACCCCGCCACGAGATTCGTGGCGGGGTTTTTTGTTGAATAAAAATTTCCCTTTAAGCCTTTCTCTTTTCGTTACATAGTATATCTTTGACGCGTATAAATTTTTAAACCTATTTTTATGGATACTAAAGCCGCATTAAAAGGAGGAGAATTCCTTATTAAAAACGTAAACGTTAACGATGTTTTTATTCCTGAAGAGTTTGACGAAGAGCAACAGATGATTGCCCAAACATGCGAGGATTTTATTGAAACCCAGGTAGAACAATATTTTGATGATTTAGATAAGCATAAAGAGGGTGTTATGCCCATGTTGCTTAAACAGGCCGGAGAGCTTGGCCTTCTGGGAATTTCCGTTCCCGAAGAGTATGACGGTTTTGGCCAGTCGTTTTTAACCAATATGAAAGCCAACGAAGCCATAGGCTCCGGCTATTCCTTTTCGGTTGCCTTTATGGCACACACCGGAATTGGCACCCTGCCCCTGCTCTATTATGGAAATCAGTCGCAACACCAAAAATACCTTCCCAAGTTGGCTACCGGCGAATGGCTTGCATCGTACTGCTTAACCGAACCGGGTGCAGGCTCCGATGCCAATGCCGGTTCCACCAAAGCTGTTTTAAGCGATGACGGCAAACACTATATTCTTAACGGACAAAAAATGTGGATTACCAATGCCGGATTTGCTGATTTGCTAACCGTTTTTGCTAAAATTGACAACGACCGCGTTTTAAGCGCCTTTTTGGTTGAAGCGCACAGCGAGGGTATTACCATGAACCCCGAAGAAAATAAAATGGGTATTAAAGGCTCTTCCACTCGCCAGATTTTCTTTAACGATGTAAAAGTTCCGGTTGAAAACCTGCTGGGACGTCGTGGCGAAGGCTTTCGCATTGCCCTGAATATTTTGCATGTGGGCAGAATAAAACTCGGGGCAACCGTAATTGGCAGCATGCGACGCGCCATTAAACAGTCGGTAAACTACGCCAACGAACGCAAACAGTTTGGTTCGCAACTTGCTAATTTCGGCGCCATTAAACAAAAGCTGGCTGATCAGGTTGTAAAAGCCTTTTCAACCGAATCGGCAGTTTATCGTGCCAGCAAAGACATCGAAGACACCATTGAGTCGTATAAAGAACAGGAAAAACCTTATGGTGCCGCCAATATTGAAGGAATTGCCGAATACGAACCCGAATGCGCCATGCTGAAAGTTTACGGTTCCGAGGCTCTCGACTTTATTGTTGACGAAGGGGTTCAAATTCACGGAGGGATGGGATATTCAGCCGAAACTCCCATTGAACGTGGTTATCGCGACTCAAGGATTAACCGGATTTTTGAAGGAACCAACGAAATTAATCGCATGATTGTGATAGATTCCATTACTAAAAAAGGTAAAAAACATAAAATTGACCTCTACGAGAAAATTGACGAAATAAAACAAAACCTTTCACCTGATAAGCTTACCGGCGATTACTACTCCGACAAACATGCAATAGTTGATAACCTTAAAAATATCCTGCTCTATCTTATCCCCATCGTTCAGGAAAAATTTGGCCGTAAGCTTATGTTTGAAGAAGAGATATTAATGAAACTGGCCGACATGATGATGAATGTTTATGTTTTGGAATCAACCCTTCTCCGCGTTGAAAAACTTGACAACAAAGGCCTGAAAAGTGATATTTCAGTCTATAAAGATATCCTCGACATCTTAACCCAAACGCTTGCCGGCGAAATCTATCAGGCAGGTTACGAAGCCATTGGTTCGTTTACCGAAGGCGATGAGCAGGAGAACCTGTTGTCTCATTTTGAAAGTTTTGTAAGAATAAAACCTTTCAACATTAAAGAGGCTCGCAGACGGGTTGCCGACAAGCTTATTGACGATAACTTTTATAATTTTTAATTTCATTCTATTATTCAAAGTAAAATGAACTACATACTTTTTGACAGCTTTAACCGTAACAAACTGCTTCCATTTGTATATACACGGCCTGTGGCCGATATCAGGGTTGGAATATTAACCATCAGAGAGAAATGGGAAAAACTTTTAAACGCTAAAACCTCTACACTTACCGAAGACTATTTGAGTATAAAATACCCCTTGATAAAAGACAAGGAAAATATTTTAATCAACGGCTCCATTCTACCCACTAAAGAGCTTGCTGATGCTATTAATAAGTTACAACAAGGTGAAACGCTGGCAAAGGGTGATTTTGTAATAGCCATGTGGTTGGGTTCGGACGATGTTGAAAATGTAAACACATCCGAATCCGACAAAACCGTTCAAACAGATTTGGAGTTTATCCAAATTGAAAATAATTGGGACATTTATCGCTATAATGGCAGTGCCCTTGTGGCAGACTTTGAATTGTTAACCCACAACCGAAAATCGCAGCCTGTTAGCAACACAAACTTTGTTACCGGCAACAGGGAATTAATTTTTCTTGAAGAGGGTGCAAAAGTTGAGTACGCCTTTATCAATACTACCAACGGCCCCGTTTACATAGGTAAAGATGCTGAAATTATGGAGGGGGCAAAAATTCGCGGCCCCTTTGCCCTTTGTGAGTATAGTGTGGTAAAAATGGATGCTAAAATTTATGGAGCAACTACCATTGGTCCTCACAGCAAGGTGGGTGGCGAAATTAACAATGTTGTGGTTTTTGGTTATAGCAACAAAGCACACGACGGATTTATGGGCAACAGTGTAATGGGCGAATGGTGTAACATTGGTGCCGACACAAACACCTCTAACCTGAAAAACACCTACGATTCGGTACGCTTATGGTCGTACGAAGAAGAATCGTTTGTTAATACAGGCCTTCAATTTTGCGGGCTGATGTTAGGCGACCACTCAAAATGCGGTATCAACACCATGTTTAACACGGGCACGGTTGTGGGGGTATCATCAAATATTTTTGGGGCCGGATATCAACGTAATTTTATCCCAAGTTTCAGCTGGGGAGGAACACGCGGATTTCAAACATACCATATCGACCGTGCCTTTAAGGTTGCGGAAGCTGTTATGGCTCGCCGTGGCCTTAGCTTAAGCCAAGCCGACAAAAACATCCTTACCCATGTTTTTGAAGATTCGGCAAAAAAACGTTTTCGTTAGCGTTTTCTACTGTTTGGCATATTAATTGACCTGTTAAACCAAATTGTAATAATAATTTATATATGACAACGCATCTTACTGTCTATTAGCAAGATGCGTTTGACATGAATGAATTATATTTTTTTATACTGACAAATTGACGTAAAAATATGAGCGAAATACTTTTTTCTGATATAATAGATGGCGATACCGAATTTTTCCCACTTCTTTCTGCCGAAGACGAGGAAGTGATGAATGAGGAGGTGATTCCTGAAGAATTACCTATTCTTCCCTTGCGAAACACAGTGCTTTTTCCCGGAGTGGTTATTCCCATTACCGTTGGCCGTGATAAATCCATCAAACTAATTCGTGATGCCTATGCCGGCGATAAAACCATCGGTGTTGTGGCTCAAAAAGATCCCGAAGTGGAAGAACCGGTTGAAGATGACCTGCATAAAGTTGGTACTGTTGCCCGTATTATTAAAATATTACAAATGCCCGACGGCAACACTACTGCCATTATTCAAGGTAAAAAAAGGTTTCAAATTGATGCGGTTACGCAACTTGACCCGTATATAAAAGCAGCAGTCAGTAATTATGAACCCAAAAAAGAAAACCCCGGCACAAAAGATTTTGTAGCACTCATCGACTCGGTGAAGGATATTGCTATTCAAATTGTTGACAAATCGCCCAACCTGCCTTCGGAAAGTGCCTTCGCCCTGCGAAACATCGAAAGTCCTGTTTTTCTTGTAAACTTTGTCTCTTCCAATTTATCGGTCGATAACAACCAAAAGCAGGAGCTGTTGGAGATGACCAACATCGAAGCCAGAGCACAAAAGGTGTTGGAACACCTTACCAAAGAGTTGCAGATGCTGGAACTTAAAAACCAAATCCAAAAAAAGGTAAAGGTTGACATGGATAAGCAGCAGCGCGATTACCTTTTAAACCAGCAACTTAAAACTATCCAGGAAGAACTTGGCGGCAGTCCGCACGAAACGGAAATTAATGAGTTAAAAGAGAAAGCCGACAAAAAACAATGGTCGGATGAGGTAGCCGAAGTGTTTAAAAACGAGATGGCCCGGCTAAAGCGGATGAACCCTGCTGCAGCCGAATATTCAATCCAGCTAAACTACCTCGACCTGTTGGTTGAACTACCTTGGAATGAGTTTACTACCGACAACCTCGACTTAAAACATGCCAAAGAAGTATTAGAAGCCGACCATTACGGACTGGAAGACATTAAAGAACGGATACTGGAATTTTTAGCTGTATTAAAGCTTAAAAAGGATATGAAAGCACCTATCCTTTGCTTTGTAGGCCCTCCCGGAGTGGGTAAAACCTCACTCGGCAAATCCATTGCCAAATCGTTGGGACGAAAATACATCAGGATGTCGTTGGGCGGTGTTCGGGATGAGGCCGAACTGCGCGGGCACCGCAAAACGTACATTGGCGCCATGCCCGGGCGCATCATTCAAAGTCTTAAAAAGGTTAAATCGGCCAACCCGCTGTTTATGTTGGACGAAATAGATAAGGTAAGTGGCAACAACTACAGCGGCGACCCGCAGGCAGCACTGCTTGAAATACTCGACCCTGAACAAAACTCGGCCTTTTACGACAACTATCTCGAAGTAAACTTCGACCTGTCGCACATCCTGTTTATTGCTACTGCAAACACCCTGTCAACCATCCATCCCGCCCTCCGCGACCGTATGGAGATAATTGAGCTTAGCGGATATCTTACGGAAGAAAAGGTAGAAATAGCAAAGCGTCATTTATTGCCCAAACAGTTGGAGGCTCATGGCGTTAAAAAAAATCAGCTAAAATTCAGCAAACCTATACTGCAAACTATTATTGAAGATTATACCCGTGAAGCAGGTGTACGATGGCTCGAAAAGCGTATTGCAAAGGTGATTCGTAACAGAGCACGATATATTGCCATGGAGGAGCCTTATAACCTAACAATTACACAAGAAGACCTACGTAAAATCCTTGGCGTAAAAAAATTTCAACGCGACCGCGACATATCAAACGATGTGGCAGGTGTGGTTACAGGATTGGCCTGGACACCCGTTGGTGGAGAAATACTCTTTATTGAAGTAAGCCTGAGTCCCGGAAAAGGAAACCTTAAACTTACCGGAAACCTTGGCGACGTGATGAAAGAATCAGCCATCATAGCCCTTGAGTACCTGAAAGCGCATGCCAATAAACTTGACATTAAACCGGAAGTATTTGAAAAGTGGAATGTTCACATTCATGTTCCCGAAGGAGCAACACCAAAAGACGGCCCTTCAGCCGGAATTACCATGTTTACAGCACTGGTTTCGGCCTTTACACAGCGTAAAGTCAAGTCAAAAATTGCCATGACAGGCGAAATTACCTTACGTGGCAAGGTGTTGCCTGTTGGAGGTATAAAAGAGAAAATACTGGCTGCCAAACAAGCTAAAATAAATACCATTATTCTATCGGATGAAAACCGGAAGGATATTGAGGAAATTAAGGAAGAATATATTAAAGGCCTTGAGTTTAAATATATTAACAAGCTGTTGGATGTTATTGACTATGCGCTTTTAAACCAAAAGGTTAACGACCCTGTTTCGGTTAAATAAAAGATATTTTATTAAAAAAGCCGGTTGTTTCCCATTTTTTTATACTTTTAAAAATCCAAATTTTATCCAGATTTGGGATTAAATCTATAAATGGAAAACATGGGAACCATGAAAAAAACAGGTTTGAATAAAAGCAACACATCTGACAATAAACCCATTGAAACAGAAATTGAATATCTTAAAGAGGTAGCATCCTGGCAAAAAATACTTTCTTCCGAAGATTTTCTTGGAGATGTGTACCGGTGGTTGTACAATGCCAAAGAGAAAACCATTACGGGCATCGACTTTTTATACAAGCAATTCGGTTTACCGGTAGGTAACAACAGTACGCTTGAAAACCTGATAAATCTTGCAAGAAACAGCAATTATCAGGATTTCCTTTCAACATATATTGATTTCCCAAAAGAAAATAACGGCAAAATATTTAAAAACACAATAAATATTCCCAATGGGGAAATTGTTGAAATTATGCACACGGCATGGCTCTTTGAAAAAAACGGGCAACGAGAAAAAATAGAAGGTGTATTTAAAATTGTTCCTGAAAAGCAAAAGAATCAAGACCATCCCCTATCAGCTGTCTTTCCTGAGGTTATCTCTCAAAGCTTTGAGGCATATCTAATTTACAATAGAGGTTCGGAGCAACCTATCTATGTAAGCCCTAACTTTTTTCAACTTTTCAATATTAATCCCGAAGTGTTTTCAAAAGACCTGTTTTTTTATGAAAAACTGGTTTCAAAAGCCGATTATAAAAAACTTCGCCGGTTTCAGAAAAAAACAAGAAGAGGTGAAGCAAATGAAGTAACCGTTCGCTTTCACACCAAGGAAAAGCTTATCTGGGTCAGGTTAAAATCGGTAGTTGCCGATAACAACTTTCGCGCTATTATTTTAAAAGATGTTACCGAAGAACGAATTACCCGCGATTTGTTGGATGAAAGCGAAAATAAATACCAAACGTTAATTCATCAACTGCCTTTCATTTTAATAATCCATAAAGACGGGTATATAAGGTTTATAAATCAAACGGGCAAAAAGCTTACCAACAGCAAAAGGTTCAGGGATGTAATCGGAAAAAACATTTTTGAATTTATTCCCCCCGAATTACGGGAAAGAAACCTCGACAGGATGATACGGTTTGAAAATGGCGAAGAAATACAATATCCCGTTGAGGAAGTTTTAATAAATGATAAAGGTGTCAGGCTTCCGGTTAAAATATATGCCGAAAGAGTTATCTTCGATGGAGAGGCCTGCCATCAGCTCATTATTGTTGATATTTCCAAGGAAAAAGAGTATCAATATCACATTAAACAACAACGGGCATTGCTCCGGTTGATTATTGACAAAGTACCGGCGTTATTGGCCTATGTTTCGAAAGAAAATGAATTTTTATATGTAAACAGAAAATATGCTGACTTTTACGGTAAGGATTATAGCTTTTTTATCAGAAAAAATGCAAAAGATGTTTTACCTGTTGAATATTACAACTCCATTAAAGATAAATTAGACCTTGTTAAAAAAGGCGAACTTATTGAATTTGAAAATGAACGCATAAGCCCTGACGGCCAAAAAATTATTACCATAACCAAATACATTCCTCAATTGGACGATGAAGGTAACGTAATTGCATTTTTGGCATCCATCGAAGATGTTACCGGGAAAAGAAAAGCCGAAAAAGAACTAAAAGAGAGTGAAGATAAATTCAGGCGCATCTTTAACGAATCACTTACTCCTCAGTTACTTCTGTCGAAAGAACTTAAATTTATCGACTGTAATCTGGCAGCGGCAGTTCTGCTTGGCTATAACGACAAAAGTGAAATAATAAGTAAAACACCCGGCGACATATCACCCGAATTTCAGGAAAGCGGAATTCCATCCCATGAAGCTGTAAGCAACTATGTTACACAGGCTATTGAAAAAGGGCCGGTCAGTTTTGACTGGATACACACCACAAAAAACGGCAAAAATATTTATCTTCACGTAACCCTTACCCTGCTGATAATCAATGGAAAAGAGGTGATACACGTTGTTTGGATTGACATATCAAAGCGCGTTGCACGCGAAAAGGAGATTCGAAAACTTTCAACCATTGTTGAGCAGAGTCCTATTTCAATTATCATTACTAACCTAAAAGGAAACATTGAATATGTGAATCCGTTTTTTCAAAAAGTTACCGGCTATAGCGAAAAAGAACTCATTGGGAAAAACCCAAGAATTTTACAATCCGGATTAACACCGTTCCATACTTACATCGAAATGTGGAAAAACCTTTCGCAAGGAGAAACATGGACAGGCGAGTTTATCAATAAACGAAAAAGTGGTGAAACTTACATCGAGTCGGGTTTAATTGTACCCATAAAAGACAAATCGGGTAATATTGTTAACTATGTTGGAATAAAGGAGGATATAACCAAAAAGCGTGAGGCTGAAGAAAAACTGATTGAAAGTGAAAACCGCTTTAAGTCATTGTTTTACGAAAACAAGTCGATTATGCTGATATTCGATCCTGTTAATGGTAATATTTTGGAAGCCAATCAGGCAGCCTGCGATTTTTACGGATACACCAATACCGAGATTATAAAAAAATCGGTGTTTGAGTTTAATATTAAAAACACTGACGAACTAAAAACACTTCTTAATAAAGTGAGAACCGGGGAGCAAAATCATTTTCTGTTTCAGCATAAACTAAAAAACGGTATTGTAAAAGATGTGGAACTATATACCGGCGTTTTAAACAGCAAGAAGAAAGAAGTATTTTACTCGGTTATTCACGACATATCCGATAAAATTAAGGTTCAAAAAGAGCTGGTAGAAGCCAAAAACAAAGCCGAAGAGAGTGACAAATTAAAATCGGCATTTCTTGCCAACATGAGTCACGAAATCAGAACTCCAATGAATGCAATACTGGGCTTTGGCGCGCTGTTGCAGGATGAAGAAATTGGCAACGATGAGCGGAAACAGTTTGTCGATATTATTAATACCAGTGGCTATTCACTTCTTGAGATTATTAACGATATAATTGAAATGTCGAAAATTGAAGCGGGGCAAATCAGCCTTCACAAAAAGCCAACGGATGTTAATCAGTTAATGAAAGCAGTTTACAACCAGCACCTGCTTACTGCCAACAAAAAAAATATTGAATTGCGCCTTACTCCAGATACATTTTATAACGAACAGGCAGTTATGCTTGATGAAACAAAGGTAAAACAGATACTTGTTAACCTGATAAACAACGCCATAAAATTTACCGACAATGGCTATGTTGAAATGGGCTATCGGATAATGGAAAAAGAAATTGAATTTTATGTAAAGGACTCCGGTATTGGTATTAGCAGGGAAAATCACCACCTTGTTTTTGAGCGTTTTAACAAAATAACCTGGGATACCGATGGCAAGAAGGTTTATCCCGGAACAGGGTTGGGTTTAAGCATTTCCAAGGCATTTATCGAAAAAATGAATGGCGACATCTGGCTTTCTTCCGAAAAAGGAAAAGGCACCACTTTTTATTTTACCATTCCTTTGGAAAAAACCGAGGAAACTGCATTTAGCTACAGTAATGTCAGAATTTCCGATGACTTCAGGCTTGATGGCAAAGTAATATTGGTAGCCGAAGATGAAGAGAGAAATTATCAGTTTTTTGAAGCCTTTTTTACCAAACTTGGGGCTAAGGTGTTACATGCATTTTCGGGCAAAGAGGCTGTGGAGATTGCCGACGAAAAGGCTGATGAAATCGACATTATTTTTATGGACATTAAAATGCCGATAATGGATGGCTACGAAGCTACCAGAATTATAAAAAAAGCACAGCCAACCATACCTATTATAGCACAAACTGCCTATGCTTTTTCCGATGACAAAGCCAAAGCATTGGAGGCAGGGTGTGACGATTATATTTCGAAACCCATTGCCAAAGGAAAATTAATTTCTATCCTTCGTAACTATTTGTAATCGTCGGGAAACCTGTCGGGTTTTGAAAAAGCAGGGTTGGTGAGAAAACTATCGTCTCTCAACGTTTTAATAAAATTTATCAAATCTGTTTTTTCAGTGGGTGTAAGGTGAACCCCTCCGTCAGCCACATGGTGCATCAACGGATTAACATATGGGCTGTTGTGCAGGCCTTCCGAATAAAAATCAATCACCTCTTCCAGTGTTTTAAAACGTCCGTCGTGCATGTACGGTGCCTGAAACTCAATGTTGCGCAATGTGGTTGCTTTATAGGCTCCTATGTCACGCTCTTTACCGGTAATGGCATATCTGTCCATGGGATCCGTAAACAGAGTATCTTTTCCATTGTTATAAAACAGATGCGTGGTAAACAGCGGATTACCCGCCCCACCATGACAATGAAAACAGTCGGCACCCTGCTCGGTAGTAAACAAAACGTAACCATGTAGTTCCGACTGATTTAACTGCTCCTCTCCTCTTAAATATTTATCAAACTTCGAGTTGGCCGAAATCAACGTACGTACAAACTGGGCAATGGCTTTTTCAATATTTTTAAAGGTAACCTTATCACTACCAAAGGCACGGCCAAACAGTTCGGGATAGCCACTAATCGACTGAAACAAAGTTTTTATTCGCGTAGTGTCACCATCAATTTCGTTTTTGGCCGTAACGGCTGCATATACCATGTCTTCAATGTTTCGCAAATTAGGATTCGGATTTTCAGGCCATATATAGCCGTTCCAACCATATCCGCTGGCGTTCCATACCAAATTAATCATGGGCAGCATCACATGATGGGTTGCTACTCCGTTTAAGCCTTTTACAATTCCTCCGGGAAAACGCGGATTGTTTATGCCAGCTTCAAACGAACTGGACTGCACATGGCAGGTGGAACAACTCATTAACGAGTCGGGCTGAGTACGACCCGAAAGTCTGCCGTCGTAAAACAGATATCTGCCCAGCTCAACTCCTTCCACGGTCATTGGGTTATCTTTGGGAATATTAAGCCGGGTTGGAAATCCTTTGGGAATATCAATGGTGTATGGCGTTGGCTGATAAGGCTCAACAGGATTCGTGTTGGGGCAACCCCAAAACAAAACCGATAACAACAAAAATACCGGTATAATAACTTTTAATCGAGACATTTTATTCAAATTTTATGGAAAACACGTTGTGTCCGTTTTCAATGGCTGCACGCATGGCTTGCTGGTTTTCCATAATATGGCCACCCCAGTAATTAAAATCAAATGTGTTGGGGTCTTTAAACCACTCGTCAACATGCATGGTAATAACCGCTTTTGTGGTTAAACCATTCACTATTTTAAATGAGGAAGCCCGTAAATGAACGGTAAAATAATTTTGAACAAATCCGGTAATATTTCCCTGATCATCATAGGTTTGCCCAATGCCAAGATGGAAATTAAATGGCTGAACCACATCATTGGTATCACGCCATTTACCGTTTAACTTCATGTAATGATAACCACCTCCGAGATGTTCCGGCCAAAACATATACGATTCGGGAGGATTTACAAACATAAACGACCGGTTTTTTTCTTCTGTAATCCCAAACACAAAAGTAATGCTGTCGTATGTTCCTTCTTCAATTTCGTCGGCAGGGTTATATAGCATGGTATTTGGCAAATCCGTATCGATGTAATGAATATCCTCCCATTTATCCAGCACTAACCCCTTACCGCCTCTCCAAAGGGTGAAATCAGATAAAAAATATTGTATTTCATTTACCATATATGGGTTTCCGGCAGCATTCTCATAAGTCATTGAATCAAACATTACAGGCTTGTCGTCAACAACATGCTGAAATGAAAATGCTATTTCACCGGCGGGAGGTACCGGTTCGGGTGGCTTTCCGTTACAACAGGCCGCCTGCAATAAAACAACAATGGCAGCAGCTATCAATAAGGGTGAAATGTACAGTTTTGAGATATTCATTGTAAATCTATTTTAACTTTTAATCGTTTATAACATGCAATAATTGTTCCCAAACTAATAAGGTATGGTTCCACTAACGATTAAGTAGTTAACGGTATCACCAAGGCTGTATTGTTCTTTAAATACTTTTCCGTCAATTATAATTGAAAGCTTTAGTCCACTATTAATATCATCATATTTTCCTGACAGATACACAATATCACCCTTCGACAGAAACATCTTATAACGCCAAATATCCTGGTTACTCTGCGGATTGATTATTGTGTCAACAAGAAGTCCGTATTCATTTTGATAACTTACACTAAAAGCCGAAACAGCCTGTGATGCTTCGTAAATTACGCTTACCTCCTGCTGTTTTACGCATGCCTGGAAGAGCAATACGACGAGTATTAAATATGGTGTGAGTTTTTTCATTTTAAAAATTAAAGATAAAATTAACAAAGTAATTACGTCCCGGTTCGTAAAGTGGTGCAGACGAACCAATGATATTTCGGTTAAGGTGTTCAAAGTAGGTTTTATTAAAAACATTGTTTACACCACCCCAAACTGTCAGATTAGAGCTGAATTTATAGTTGATTTTAATATTAATAACCTGAAACGATTTACTTGTTTGCTCTCCGTACGACACCGAAATGGCCTTTTGTGCTGCTACCCATCGCCAATTAACCATAGAAACCAACTTGCCATTAAAAAACTTGTATTGAAAACTAACATTGGTTTCAAACGGGGAGATTTCAGGTAGTGGGTCATTTTTTATTACATATTCGTCAACTACCTGCCCATTTTCAATTTTATAACCCGGTGCAGTTGGATTAACACCGTAGGTATAGGCGGCATTTATACTAAGATGCCATTGTTTTTCAGCAGGCGACTCCAGCGATGCTTCAAACCCCGTAAGCCATACTGCCGGAAAATTCACAAACTGCTTTACCCCCAACACCCCTTTTGTTTGAGGCCTGGCAATGGAGGACGGCACCCTTTTACTACCAATAAAATGGGTTACATAGGATAAAAAGATGTTTCCATCGAAATACCAATTGCTTTTTGAATAATGTTTGAATTCAACATCAAGTTCATTGTTTGCTTCCGGTTTTAACCCGGGATTTCCCAGATAATCATACCTGTCGTACCCAACGGGTAGCAAAACAATAAATCTTTCTGTCATGTCAGGGCTTCGTACGCCATGCCCCAGCGAAAATATAATGCGATTGTTGACATTGAGTTTCCATGTTAACCCGGCACTAAAACTAAAGTTCAGGTATTTACTTGACGTACTGTCTTCAAAGTAAAAAGGCAAGTCATTTATTCCTAACCGTTCCATGGGATTAGAGTTGGCGCTGTTGAAATCCACCCTTCCGGATACGATCCAGTTTATGGCTTTTCGTTCAAGTAGATATTCACCGTAAATACCCATGTTGTCAATTACTGCATTACTCCAAATGGATTCATTTTTTACGGGTAATCCGGGTTGTTTTATCATTGATTTGGTACGCTTGCCATCTTTATAGATATGTTCGTAATCCAATCCCGATTCCAATGTTCCTTGTTTCATGTTAAATTTAACTGACCCGCGAACACCAGCATCATGTGCTTCGATAACTGAAACAGCCACTACCGTATCAGAAATAGGCCGGTTTTTATTGTCCATCGTATGATTAACAACTGACATCCAACCATTTATTTTTACAAGTTTGAAAATTTTAGAAACATTTGTTCCCTTATAATTTATAGTATAAATATTGGTTTTATCTTGTCTTTCATCCATCGACAAGGCAGGAAAGCCGATGTTTCTTCCCTGTGACAAATCAACTCGTGCATCAACCACAGATTTACCACCTATTTTAAAAGCCACCTTAGCCGAGGAATTATACTGCTGCATGGAAGCGTTTACCCATCTCCCGGCACCATCACGATAGTTACCGTAATTTTTTGTTCCCCCCACAATGGCATACGAAAACATTTTTCCTGACCCTTCAAGGTTAAGGGTGCTGTTATACCCGTATCCATTGTTTTGCAAACCCACATTGCCTTTCAAGTGTGTAGTATAGACATTTGAGAACTGAGGTTGCCATGTTGATATGTTAATTATCCCGCCGAAAGAAGGGCCAAATTTTAATGCATAAGGACCTTTGTAAACCGTTATATCTGTTATTGAGTTGATGTCAACATGTGTAGTGGCAGGATCCATTCTGTTGGGACACCCTCCTTCTATTTTTGTGGCCCCATTTAACAACACATTCAACTGGGAGTATTTAAATCCTCTTATAACCGGATCAAAGCCATTTGGCCCTTTTCGTACTCCCGATATGTTTGGAATAGCTGAAAGGAGTATTCCAACATCGGTAATGGAGGTTTGAAAAATGGTGGCAGGATTTATTCTATCCACAGGATGCCCGGTTATATTTCCCTTGAAATCAATTATTTCAACCTCTTTCAACGCGATAGTATCATGTTGAGCTGTCAAAGGCAACACCGAAACAAACAGAAACATCAAAAGCAATACCAGGCTAAATTTATCCATGCAACAAATGTAGTTAAAATAGATATTTGATTGCACCCATTCTTTTAAGGTTTATTTAGAATTATTTTGGCTAATTCCTATTTTGATGTGCTGACACCATTATAGAACCGATAGAGTGTTGTCGGATTTTGTTGCCTGGGACTTTGTCAAAGTTGTTAATAATCTTAAAAAAACCCTGTGTTAAATCCCCGAAGG
>JALVAQ010000128.1 GCA_027011095.1 Bacteroidales bacterium | reverse complement strand
TTCCGCATTCTTATTTTTTCCCGGGGTTTAGCCCGGGGGGTTATAAAAACAATTCCCCCGGGCTGAACCCCGGGGGAATATAAAAGACAAAACAATGGTCGATTAAATTATCAACGGTAATTGATTATTTTAACCAAAATCAAATAAAGCTAAATTTAGTTTGATTTCAAATACACCAATCAGTAGTTTTACTACTTTTGTTTATTATTTCACAACTGAAAAACAAATGGAAAATAATATGTCAGATAAAAAACTTTTTAAGGAATTTGCTCCTGTTTTAACTTCTCAATGGGAAGAAAAAATCGAAAAAGATTTAAAGGGAAAACCATACAGCAAGCTCATAAAAAAAACCGCTGAAGGCTTTGAAATCAAGCCATTTTACCGGGAAGAAGACCTGGATAACATTCCGTTTAAAAACAGTTTACCCGGACAGTTTCCTTTTGTAAGAGGCAACAATGTGCAACAAAACAGTTGGCTGGTCCGGCAGGACATAACGGTTAATAATTATAAAGAAACCAACAAAAAAATACTTGATTTAAGTTTAAAGGGAGTTGATTCATTTGGGTTTATGTTCCCACCGGAAAGCAATCCCGGCGAAAAAGAGCTTGAAATACTGCTTGAGAACATTCGTGCCGACATTTTAGAGCTGAATTTTTCTGGCGGTGAGTCTGGCAAAATTTTGCAGGCTATTGATACTTTGGCAAAAAAATACAATCGCGATTTGGAAAAAGTAAAAGGCTCATTAAACGTTGATCCGCTTGGTGAGTACACTTTGAATGGACATTTCTCAACCGGCGAAGAAGAAAATATTGCCCTGTTGCCCGAACTTTTTAAGATTGGCAAACACTTGCCTGATTTTCAACTGATAACCATTAACGCACATCTGTTTCACAATGCCGGGGGTGGCGTGGTTAGCGAGCTGGCATTCGCGTTGGCCATGGGTGCCGCTTACATGACCTATTTAACCGATAAGGGCGTTTCAGCTGATGAGACTGCCTCAAAAATAAGAGTTCATTTTGCCGTGGGTTCGGAATATTTTATGGAAATTGCCAAATTCAGGGCCTTCAAGCTTCTTTGGTCAAAAATGGTTAATGCATACGGTTTAAGCAATGCCGAAAATGCCAAAGCACATCTGCATGTTTCTTCATCGTTATGGAACAAAACCATGTACGACCCTTATGTTAATATGCTACGAACCACAACCGAAACCATGTCGGCACTTATTGGTGGCATCAACAGTATGACGGTGTTGCCTTTTGACAAGGTATTTTCGCGAGGCGATGATTTTTCCGAACGCATTGCCCGAAATCAACAGTTAATTCTAAAAGAAGAGTCCTATTTTGACAAGGTTGCCGACCCTGCTGCCGGCTCTTATTACATCGAAAACCTTACCAAAGAGTTAATCAATCAGGCCTGGAAACTTTTTTTGGAAGTTGAAGAGCAGGGAGGCTATCTCAGTGCTTTTAAAAAGGGAATCATACAAAACAGAATAGAAAAAGAGGCAGCTGAAAAAGACCGTAAACTAGCCTTTCGGAAACAATCGATATTAGGTGTTAACCAATATCCCAACATCAATGAGCATCTTGGCGTGTTAAATGATGAATCAGTTCTTTTTCCCGGCTCAATTGAAGAAGATAAAATAGAAAGTCAACCCTTAAAGCTTTACAGGGGAGCCATGGCTTTTGAGCAGCTGCGTTACCGAACCGACAAGTTTGCAACAAAAAACCCAAGGTCGAAAGTTTGGATGTTTACTTACGGAAACCTTGCCATGCGCAGGGCACGGAGTCAGTTTGCCGAAAACTTTTTTGGGGTGGCAGGGTTTGAAATTATTGATAATATAGGATTCAAAACCATTGATGAAGGAATAAAAGCCGCCCGAAACAGCAAACCCGATATCGTTGTTTTATGCGCCTCTGACGAAGATTATGAAACCATGGCACCGGAAGTCTATGATGCACTTAAAAATGATTTTATTGTTGTGTTGGCAGGCTATCCTTCAGCATTAGTTGAAAAGCTAAAAGCCAAAGGACTTGAAAATTTTATTCATATAAAAAGTAATATTTTGGAGGAGCTAAAAAGATATCAGAAAATGTTGGAAGTATAGTGTTGCTCACGGTTACAAACCGTGAGAGAGAGTTTTTAGAGAAGAAATTTTTTAGTTTAATCTCTCCCACGGTTTGTACCGTGGGGAGATTGAACTTCTTTTCAAACACCTCTCAAACACCTCTCCCACGGTTTGTAACCGTGGAACAACATAACAAAGCAACTAGAAACTAATATAAAAAATAATAAAATGACAGAATATCACATAAGAGATGAGTCAGCTTTATACTTTCTAACTTTTACTGTAGTTGGTTGGGTTGATATCTTTTCGCGTCAGATTTATCGCGATTTAGTAATTGACAGCTTTGATTTTGCCAGAAAAAAGAAAGGGCTTCTTTTATATGCTTACGTGATTATGACAAATCATATTCATTTGTTAGCACGGGCAAAAGAAAATTATAAACTCTCGGCGATTATTAGAGATTTTAAAAAATTTACCAGTAAACGTATCTTTGAACTATTAGATAGTGGTGAGAGCAGGCGTGAGTGGATGAAAACAATCTTTCTGAAAGCCGGCGATATGAACAACGATAATAAGACAATCCAACTATGGATACAGGACAACCACCCAATACCAGTTTATTCTGAATTTGTAATTAATCAAAAAATAAATTATATCCACAACAATCCTGTTAAAGCGGGCTTTGTTGCAAACCCTGAAGATTGGTTGTACAGCAGTGCTCGTAATTATTCGAATATGGATAATATGTTGGAAATAGATTTTGTGAGATAGACAGTTGCAAACTTTTAAATGTAAAAGTGCGCTCACGGTTATAAACCGTGAGAGAAAGTTTATGTAGTTTAATCTTTCCCACGGTTGCAAACCGTGGGAGATTACAAAATTTTATTCATGTAAAAAACAATATTTTGGAGGAGCTAAAAAGATGTCAGAAAATGTTGGAAGTATAGTGTTCTCGGTTACAAACCGTGAGACTTGAGTTTTGCTTGCTCACGGTTACAAACCGTGAGAGAGAGTTTTTAGAGAAGAAATTTTTTAGTTTAATCTCTACACTACAGTTTGTAACCGTGGGACGACTGAACTTCTTTTCAAACACTCTCCCACGGTTTGCAACCGTGGGCTAAATCATAATTAGAGACAAAAAAACAATAATAATATGAAACCAAATTTTAAAAACATCAACATAAATCAGATACCTGATTTAGAAAAGCCCGTATCGCAATGGGAATTGGAAAACGGTGTTAAAACTAATTGGGAA